>NZ_JAUPTE010000005.1:0-143236 GCF_036701705.1 Microcoleus sp. w1-18aA5
TTCGGTGCTGCCTCTGCTGACTCGCTCAAAGGCTGCTAATAAGGTTTCAACTTCTGTTTCTCTGCCGTAGAGTTTTTCGGGGATGAGGAAATTGTCTGTAATATCCCGCGTTCCCAATGCAAACGTCTCAATGTTACCCGTGTTTTGTAATTGAGCCAGACAAATCTCTAAATCGTGTTTCAGTCCTAATGCACTCTGATAGCGATTTTCCGCATTCTTTGCCATCAGTTTACTAACAATTTGGGATAAAATTAGGGGAACTTCTGGCTTGATTTGATGTACCGGAATCGGCTGTTTGGCGAGATGACAATGCACTAACTCCATTGGGTCGTCTGAGTCGAAGGGTAACTGTGTGGTCAACAATTCATAGAAGGTCACACCCAGGGAATAAAAGTCACTCCGATAGTCAATGCCTCGATTCATTCTTCCTGTCTTTTCTGGGGAGAGATAAGCTAAGGTTCCTTCGATGGTGTTGGGATTCTGGATTTCTTGGGTTTCTCTCGGCAGCAGGGAAGAAATACTGAAGTCAATGAGTTTAATTTGTTTGCTATGTGGGTTAATCAGAATATTGGCGGGTTTGATATCTTTATGAATAACTCGGTTTTGGTATAGAGAGTGGAGAATATTTGCTAGTTCCCTGGCTAGGATGAGAAAGTTTTCTAAAGATAGAGATTTATCGGGTTGGTTTTTATCAGTTGCTGCCGGGAGATACGTAGACAGGGAAACTCCTCCAAAGTCCTCCATTATCAAAGCATAGGCGTTTTTGTAAGGTGCTAAATCGAGGGGTTCAACCACTCCAGGCAGACGTAGATTTTTGGCGATGGTATATTGGTTGCGGAATTGCAGCAGTTCGCTGAAGCTCGGGTATTCGTTTCTCAGCAGTTTGATGACGACTGGAGTACGATCGCTCTCCCGAACACCTCGATAAACTAAAGTGCGATCGCCTGCATAGAGTTGTTCTGTTATGCGATACCCCGGCAGGTCAGTAATTGTCTCCATTTTCCAGTCCTCAATAAATTCGGGGTTACTATATCTCTAGTTTACTCAGCAAACTTGGTAAATTCTCAATGGCCTCTAATGTTCCTGCACTTGTCAGTCCGCGTTCTGTACGAACGATCGCAGATCGTTCGATACTGGAGCCATATTATTAATTGTTTTACGGCTTGATGAGGTTACCAACTGATAATAAGCGGCAATCCCGGTCGAAAATCTACCTGTTGTCCCTGCACTTCTCCATCAAAACCAAGCTCGACAAAATACTCGGTTCCTATCCGTAAGTTTAGCTGATTTGTCTCAAGCACTGCTTGAAGTTCAGGTGACGGATTATTGGCAGCAGGACTGACTAATTCTACGCGAGTAATTTCCCGGAAACCCACACCATGATCCAAAGGCTGTGACTTATCACCAGAGTATTGATCGGGACGTTTACCAAAGGAAATTTGGACAAGCATGGGCTCAGTCAAAACATCACTATTTGTTCCTACTGCGATACTCATCGTTTCAGATAAATAAGGTGGACGATAGGCCCAACTTGAAAATGCAACTGTGTCCTCAGCACCTTTGGCTGGACGCAAACAGATGCCAAATGGACAGGCACCATTATTCCGATTTGTCGATCGCTCCCAAAGACGAGTCCGATGAATTGGCTCAGACTTCGCCTCTTCTGGATCGTGAATCCATAACAATTCCAACATGGCGTTATGGAAAAAGAAACAGCGATTGGCTGTACCTTGTCCGCGATGAATGCGAGATGCACCCTCAACTAAACCGAAGGATGATAAACGATTAGCTTCCGAAGCACCAATATCAGTAAGGATGAAAAGATGGTCGAATTCAAATGTCATAGCATTGTTGATAGACTCGATCGATCGCTCAAATAATTTTAACCTTCTGTGATGGCTTTCCTTCCGATCGCCACGCTGATGCTGCACAGCGTACTGTACCAAAGTCCAAAACCTCTATTCAGTAAATTTTTCCCAATCTAAAATCTAAAATCTAAAATCTAAAATCGCGCAATCGATCGCCCCAACCTTCAAGTTACAACCAGATTGAGGAACCATCCGCCCGCATCCGGCAGTCTCAACATCCAGTTAGCGACAATTCTGCTAAAGTCAGGTCATCATCCCGTGCATCTTGTAGAGACGCGATTCGCAGCCTCTGCCCCCAAAGCAGTAAAATCCCATCACATTGTCACCTGCCACCCGATCGGCAGTAACTTAAAAATTAAGGTAGTTTGAAAATAATCGCCCAAAGTTGAAAGAAGCCTTGACATCTGACCTAAACTCTCTAACTTAGACCCTCTAGCTGCGCTGCCATCCATATTTAAAAGATGCCATGTCAACCTTAGTCATCGTCGAATCTCCGACCAAAGCCCGCACCATCCGCAACTTCCTGCCCTCCACCTACCGTGTAGAGGCATCGATGGGTCATGTCCGCGACCTACCATCCTCCGCCGAAGAAATACCAGAAGCCGTTAAAGGAGAAAAATGGGCGCAACTGGGCGTAAACGTGGAAGCAGACTTTGAACCCCTCTACGTCATCCCGAAAGATAAAAAGAAAATTGTTAAAGAACTCAAAGACGCCCTCAAAGACGCCACAGAACTGATTCTAGCCACTGACGAAGACCGGGAAGGCGAAAGCATTTCCTGGCATTTGCTGCAAATCCTCAAACCCAAAGTGCCCATCAAGCGGATGGTGTTTCACGAAATCACCCGCGAAGCTATCCGCGACGCCTTAACTCACTGCCGCGATATCGACAATCGAGTTGTACAAGCCCAAGAAACTCGCCGGATTCTCGACAGACTCGTCGGTTACACACTCTCTCCGCTACTGTGGAAAAAAATCGCTTGGGGTTTGTCCGCTGGTAGAGTGCAGTCAGTCGCTGTACGCCTGTTGGTGCGCCGGGAACGGGAACGCCGCGCTTTCCGCCAAGGTAGTTACTGGGATTTAAAAGCCCTTTTGGAAAAGGGCAAGATTTCCTTTGATGCCAAACTCGTGACTGTCGGCAATATAAAAGTTGCAAATGGCAGCGATTTTGATGAAAATACCGGGCAAATTATCGCAGGCCGGCGTGTACTTTTGCTCAACGAAGAACAGGCGCGGGCTTTACTCTCACGCATCCAAAACAAACCTTGGACTGTCGGGAATATTGAAGAACGGCCAGTCACCCGGAAACCCTCGCCGCCGTTTACGACCTCGACTTTGCAGCAGGAAGCTAACCGCAAACTGAGGCTGGGTGCGCGGGAAACAATGCGAATTGCCCAAAGTCTCTACGAACGCGGTTTTATCACCTATATGCGGACGGATTCGGTGCATTTGTCCGAACAGGCGATCACAGCGGCGCGCAGTTGCGTGCAAGAACTTTACGGCAGCGAATACCTCAGCCCCCAACCGCGCAAATACACCACGAAAAGCAAAGGCGCCCAGGAAGCCCACGAAGCTATCCGTCCTGCCGGCAGCACTTTTCGGACTCCGCAGCAAACGGGATTGGATGGGATTGATTTCCGCCTCTATGATTTGATTTGGAAGCGGACTGTGGCCTCTCAAATGGCCGATTCCCGCCAAACTCACGTCACTGTATTAACTCAGGTAGAAGATGCCGGTTTCCGTTCCAGCGGCAAACGCATTGATTTTCCAGGCTTTTTGCGCGCCTACGTGGAAGGTTCCGACGATCCGAATGCGGCGTTGGAAGACCAGGAGGTGATTTTGCCGGCGCTGAAGGTGGAGGATAAACCTAATTGTAAGGATTTAGGGGCGATCGGGCACGAAACTCAACCTCCCGCCCGCTACACGGAAGCTTCTCTGGTGAAAATGCTGGAAAGCGAAGGTGTGGGCCGTCCGAGTACCTACGCGAGTATTATCGGTACAATTGTCGATCGGGGATATGCGAAATTAATAGCTAACGCCCTAATTCCGACATTCACCGCTTTCGCCGTCACGACTTTATTGGAAACACATTTTCCCGATTTAGTAGACACCGGTTTTACTTCCCGAATGGAACAAACCCTCGATGAAATTGCCACGGGCGAGGCGAAATGGCTGCCGTATTTGCAAAAGTTTTATACAGGGGAAACGGGACTCGCAACCCAAGTTAAAGAACAGGAAAGTCAGATTGACGCGAAAGTTGCCCGAACTGTGGTATTGGAGAATATTTCTGCTAAAGTCTGCATCGGCAAATTTGGCGCATACCTGGAATCTGAAAGCGAAGAAGGCCTGGTAAAAGCATCGATTCCCCAAGATTTGACGCCGGCAGATTTAGATCCGGAACAAGTGGAGTTTCTGTTAAAGCAAAAAACCGAAGGCCCGGAAAAATTGGGACTCCACCCGGAAACCGGGGAACCAATTTATGTGCTGATTGGCAGTTATGGGCCATACGTTCAGTTAGGGGAAGTTTCGGAAACGAACAAGAAACCGAAGCGGGCTTCTTTACCGAAGGGGACGGATAAGGATAGCGTGACGCTGGATATGGCGGTGAGTTTGTTGACTTTACCTCGCTTGTTGGGCACTCACCCGGAGACGGGGGCGAAGGTGCAAGCTAATTTGGGGATGTACGGGCCTTATGTGGTGCATGACCAGGGTAAGGTGGGGAAAGATTATCGATCGATCAAACCGCCGGATGATGTTTTGACGATCGAGCTCGATCGGGCTTTAGAGTTATTATCGCAGCCGAAAGCTGCCCGCGGTCGCAGCAAATCAGCCACACCTTTAAAGGAATTAGGCGCGCATCCAGAGTCGGGAGAATTGATCAATGTTTACGATGGCCGCTACGGCCCCTACGTGAAACACGGCGATATCAATGCTTCTTTGTCGAAGGATGAATCTGTGGAGAATTTCACCTTGCAAAGAGCACTGGAATTGTTAGCAACCAAGGAAGCAGCGGGAGGCAGTAAATCTAGCAGCAAGTCGAAGAAGTCTACTAAGACTGCGGCGGCGAAGTCGGAGACTGCAACGAAGAAGACTGCGGCAAAGAAAACCACTGCTAAAAAGACGGAGACTGCGGCGAAGAAAACCACTGCTAAAAAGACGGCGACTGCGACAACAGCCAAGAAAACAACTAAGTCAAGTTAGCAGGATTTACGCACTGTACGGTCAGAAACCGGGTTTTTTGCAATAATTTGTTTTAGCAGACAGATTCGGTAAAAAACCCGGTTTCTTCGATCGCGCCGTGCGTAAGTAGGTCTGCTCTTTCTAAAGTAATCCTTTCGTTCTCATGATATAATCAAAACTATCCATGTAGTAATTGGAGTAATTGAATCGCCATGATAGCTGAACTTATGGTACAACCTTCCTACTGGATCGATCGTGAGATTTCGATTGAGAAAGTCAGAAATCTTTACTTATTCAAATTTACGGAAAACCTGCAAACTAGATTAGAAGAACTAGCCGACAGAAAAAAGGCTAATCTTTTAACTTCAGAAGAGGTTGTAGAATTAGCAAGCTTACTAGAACTAGATCGGATTTTTACCTTAATTAACGCTAAAGTTATAGCAGCCTCATGTCCGTAAACCGCGCTACTAGAAATTTAGTAAGAAGTAGAGCTAATTTTCTTTGTGAATATTGCCATTCAGCGGAAGAAAGTAGCTCTACTCTATTTACGATAGATCATATTTTACCTCGCTCGATTGGTGGTAGCGATGAGCTTGAAAACTTAGCTTTAGCTTGTCATCGCTGTAATAATAATCGCTATAATTTTGTCACGGGTACTGACCCAGAAACTGAACAAGAAGTAACTTTGTTTAACCCCCGTCAACAGCAATGGTCTGAGCATTTTAACTGGTCTGCGGATGGTTTAGAAATAATGGGTATTACTCCAACAGGTAGGGGAACCTGCGATCGGTTAGACCTTAACGATCTATATCATAATGAAGGAGCGATTATCCGAGCTCGTCGTTTATGGATTAGGGCAGGGTGGCATCCTCCCTCTGGCGATCCTTGCCAAAATTCATAATAATGTAGTATTATAATATAGTCAGTTCAAATTATTACTGAATTTCCCTCCTGATGAATGCCCCAGCCACTACCCTTCAAGCTGCATTACAAAGTCTTCCTCAAGGCGCTTCAGAAGCTATTGTCAGTGCTCACTTTTCACCTTGGTTTTTGCAAGCATTGGGATTTGAATCTGATGAGGTTGTTCCTGAATATGATACTAATGGTGGTGGAATAGTTGATAAAGCAGCTAGAAAAACTATTGAAAATGATATATTTTTACACACAAAATCTAATCCCTATCTCCTTTTAGAGCTAAAAGGAAAAGACATCAATCTTACGGAAGGTACACCCGGGTACTTAAAAACAGTTAATCAACTTAAGCGACAGTTACTTGGTTCTAATTGCAAGTCAGCCGAATGGGGACTTATTACCAACTCATCCCATGTCCAACTGTTTAGAAAGCATGGTAAAGTAATCTTCCCAGCTACTCAATGCTTGGCTCTGGACTTGAATAACGTCGATCAAGTTGTTGCGGATATAAGAAAGAAGATTCAAGCACCAAGTAGAGCCTTGACAGTAACAATCTATAATAACAAAGGGGGTGTTGGAAAAACAACTACAACAGTTAACCTTGCAGGCATTTCAACTTTTTTGGGCAAGAAAGTTTTAGTAATAGATTTTGATTTTAATCAACAAGATTTAACAAGTGCTTTGGGTATTCCTGTCAGTGATGGGGTTCTTAAAGCAGCCCTTACAGGCAAAAACGTAGGTATCAAATCAGCGGTGAATTCATATAAGTTCTCTACTAAAAAATTACAGCTCAGTTTTGATATTATTCCTGCTGACAATGACCTGGGTAACGAGTCTGACGATAAACTTCGCACGTTAATGCAACTGCGTGTACTGTACAAGAAGCTCGAATTTGCAAGGCAGGACTATGATTATATTTTGATAGATTCATCCCCGAATTGGCGTTTCATTAGTCAACTTGCGGTATATGCGGCTGATGTTATCCTCATTCCTACAAAACACAACAACCTCTTTTCTCTAGAGAATGCGGCAACCGCTATTAAGAAATTCATCCCTGAAATACAAGCCGCTAAAGGTGAGGCAAATCCCATTGCCTTACCAATCTTTTTTAATGGAGAAAAAATTACACAGCCACAACTACAAGTTGCTCAACAAGAAATTAACAATATTCTGAAAAATGCTAAAAAAGACAAATTCGATCTACTGCCCTACTTCTACCCTAAGTACACCAGTGCGAAAAAAGACTTACATATTCATCAAGTACCAAGTTACGCTAACATAGCTAATGCTGCGTTCTCACGCATTCCTGCTGTTTATCGAGATCGTTCTGCCCATGAATACTACAAAGATTTAGCGAAGGAATACTTTTTACAATGAAAATTTCTAACATTATTGGCAGTTTGATGCATCTATACATAGATGAAATCGAGCCCGGAGAGGGTACTGATGCCCCTGAGTTTTTGATCAAAGCTACTGCAAATATACTTAAACAAAAGGGTGGACGAAACTGGCTCCCAGTTATCGTGAAAGAAACTGGTGAAGACAAGTATCAAGTTATTAGTAATTCCTTTGTTTATGCTGTAGCGGAGGAAGCTGGGCTAGAAAGAGTCTGGTGCATTATTGCTGATGATAGTGATGATACTATTACACTCACTAAAATCCTTGCAGGTGAGGAAAAGCCTAAAATTAATCTTTCCACAGCATCCAGAGATGAAATTATGGCAGCATTGCAATATTTGATTGAACAGCCGAACAGCGAGCTAAAATCCGTTAAACTTGCTGTAGCGACAAATCGAATTGATGAGGCTCCTCGTCTGTATTGGAAAAATTTTGAGCCAATCACAAGCTTGAAATGCGGTATTACCAAAGGCAAAAAACTTGACGCAATTAAGAGTGTATTTTATCTGACTCCCCAATCAATGCCAGATACGATAAACGACGTGACTATTCTCAGAACAATGACTACTGTTGAATTAAAAGCAATAGCCAAGAAAAGAGGAATTGCTGGGATAACTAAGATGAAGAAAGATGCTCTTATTGAGGCGCTAAGCTAATGGGCTCTGTTATGAAATACTTGATTCTGTGGGCGGATGCCATCCAGCACTAACCCACTGACGCCTGACAGTAACAGCAATATGATTGTTTAGTTGTAGTGTTGTGACTGTTGCGCGGCCGCAATCTGTAAGTCCAATAATTTCTGTAGCGTCTTCACTCCAAGCAAAATTTTGTGACCATTGTTGAGTGCGCGGATTAAACAACTTAACGTGCTTTTGCGTGACCGGATCTAATGCGTCAGTTTGGGTTCCTTTGTAATTATTGCATAGACTACAAGCCAGCCAGAGATTTTCTTCCTCGTCAGTACCGCCAATCGCTTTAGGAATAATATGGTCAATTTCCAGTATTCCCAAAACATACATTTGTAAACTGCGACAATAACCGCATCGGTTTTGAGCTTGTGCGCGAACTCTGGCTCGAACTTGTTCGGAAATCGCCATTTTGCTTATCCTTTTAATGGTTCCAGCAAGCCGCGCCGCACAGCTTCATTTAAGGCTTGAGCTTGTCGCAATAGTCGAGTTTCATATATGTGGATTAAGGCCTGCAATTCAGCCAGTTCTACAGATGCGATCGTACCGGATTGTTGGCGGTCTAGCAATTCACTCAATCGTTGTTCTTGGAGTGGTTGCAGCCGGAGTTGAGTCAGAGTGATTACTTCTGAATCAGACAGTGCTGATACTGGTTTAGCGGTTGGTAAGAGAAAATTTTCCAGAGTTTCTACTAGAATCTCACTCACGGTGCGGTGGCGTTGCAGCGCTAGCAATTCTGCTTGGTGATAGACTTCATCTGGCAGATTTAGGGTGATTTGGGCGGTCATAGGTGCAAAGCTATGAAACTAATATTTATATTATGCCATATTTTACTTTGAGTATTAGACATCTGCCCAAAAGAAATGAAGAAGGATCTCGCTTTCTAAAAATACGGCGACAGCGACAAAGAAGAAAACCAAGTGAAATTAGTTTAGCTTTCACTCATCCCAGAAACCCGGTTTCTTTAAGAAACCGGGTTTCTTGATTTGTAAAACACTAGACAAGATGGCAAAAATAGGTTTGTACTTTAATCCTTAAAATTATCTTATCTTCCTTTGTGTCATAAACGTCTGCGGGGTTCCATCGCCCTTATTTTTTTTGAGACATATCAACTCCAACTCTTGTCAAGCCTAGCTTTTCTGCTTACTTGTCACCCGTCAGCAAAATCATCCTATTTACTTATTGACAATTGCTCCTCTCTGTTAAATTGTCATGAATCGAACATATAAAGTTAAAAATTGTATCGTAAGCAACAGAAAGTACCCAATCTTTTATGTAGCGCTCTACAATGGACAAAAGAAACAATATTAAGAGGCGCGATCGCTATGGGTATCAATGAAAATCTAGACTGGGAAGAAGCATTTGAGTACCGAGCGGGCTTAACAGTAGAGTTGAAGTCCCAGCCAGGTGTTTTCGATACGATCGCTTACTATGAAGTGATGATGGTACCGCCCATCTGGTTAGAAAATGACCCCCGTCCCCGCTATCCTCACGAACTGCGAGTCGTTTCCCACCAGCCAACTGTGTCCAATGTTTGCCGGATTTCAGAGTGCCCTGTTTTAGTCGCCTCCTAAGTTTTTTCAGCCGGAAATATCGGCGATGGCATCTAGCCAGCAATCAAACCGATGCAGTGATTTTCGGATTGAGATTGCTTGAGTGTACTTTGTGGCGATCGCTTAAGATATAGATGGCGACCCAGAACGATAGACGCGAATCAATTGACCTGTTAATGTTGCAAGTGAGGAAATAGCTTCATTAATGTTAGTCGCCATTCTTGCTAAGTCATCATCTGCCTTACAGACAATAATACCAGCATGGTCAGGCTGTGAGCTGTGCAGTCTAATAAAATGACGGCGATTGAGAGTTAAAACAGCTCGATTTTCATTGACTGCAAAAGCTAACACTTCTTCGTCAGGAATTTTTTGGTTATCTTTTCCGGCTTCTTGCACTGTCAGAATATTGTGCCCCATCTGGCGCAGCAATTCTACAACCTCTCGGGGAAATTGTTCGTCACCATAAAGACGCGCCATCATTTCAATCCTCGTCATTTTCGCGGATAGCTATTTCAATTTCATCGGGAAAAGCTGCCGCATAAGTCCAGGCATTTGCTAAATCAGTAGCGGTTAGTGTGGGATAGTTATCTAAGAGTCGAGACTCGTTCATACCCAAGCGACGAAAACTTTCCAGTACCCAAACAGGAATGCGAGTGTTTCTGATACAAGCATCACCGCCGCAGACACCGGGAGTCTTGCTAATTCCTTGCCAGGTGTTGGCTAAGTTCTGGGTTAATAATTGGATGATTTGAGCTTTCTCGGTTGGCGTTAAAGCCAGAAGTTGCGCTTCTAATTCTTTGATAGTCATAGAAATTTTGGTACTTATGAAATATAGCGGTTCTCAAGCGTGGTGAGGTATGCGGGATCCTTCCTATGCCCATGCCCTATGCCCTATGAGCACCTCATGTTAATGAGAAAGGCTATATGTATGTATTTGCTATTATAGTGCGATCGCCAGGAGTCGAGACTTGTTCATACCCAAACGACGAAAACTTTCCAGTACCCAAACAAGAATGCGAGTATTTCTCCTACAAGCATCACCGCCACAGGCACCGGGAGTTTGGCTAATTCATTGCCAGGTGTTAAGCTTTTACGCATCTAAATTGTATTTTTGGGCGGGCGGAACGCTAGGGCCCCTAATCCCCACAAGAATTTGCTCGAATTTGATTGTCAAATTTAGATGCGCCTCAGCTTAGCTAAATTTTGGGTTAATAATTAGATAATATCTATTGGTTGTTATACGCAATTCCTTTCTCTCGGATCTCTTCCTATACGCGCTCTGCGCCTCTGCGATTCATAAAAAAAAGCCCGTTTACAAATGAAATAGCCTTGCTATAGCCTTTTTCAATAAAATGAGGTACACACCGCTCGCAACTGATGCCCACGGAGGCCACGGAGGCCACGGAGGCCTATGCCCGCGACAGCACCTCATGTTACTGAAAAAGGCTATATATCTTTTTAACTTCTTGATAAATCTCTAAATTATAAAAATTGCTCACCCTTTTACCCTGAGCTTAAACAATATAAAAAAACTTTAACAAAAAAGGAGTCATACCATTTGAGATTTGAGATTTGAGATTGGGAATGACAGAGGACATAAAACTTTGGATTTTGCCTACAGTTGCATTTTTGTGAATAACTGGTATCAGCCATCAGCAGGCACAAAGTAAAATCAACTTCAGGTATAAATCATGATGATTTGTACCTTGAGAAGCATATTTTTCGGGACTTGCACAGCACCTCCGGCGACCCGCAGCACATACGCATCAGGTGCAAAGTACACACTATACAAAAAATCTTGTGTAAATCCTATTTTATATTGCTGAATTCCTTGATCCCCAAAAAAATCCCCCTTTCTATCCTCGAAATTGTGCGATGTTTAGCTATAAATTAACATTAATTTAAACTTTGATGGAGACATAAACGAGCTATAATTCAATAGTTTTCGTGGAAGACATGGAGTTTAAATACAAAATGTCACGGATAACAAATTAATATCGATCGCACTTCACGATCGCACTTTACAAAACAACCACAACTTAGGAGTCAATAGCTGATGATGCTAGGAACAACCGAGATCCCGCAATTAAAGCCGCTTTCCGACTCAGAACTACACAAAATGAACGCCTACTGGCGGGCGGCAAACTACCTATCCGTCGGACAAATCTATCTCCTCGACAACCCCCTACTCAAAGAGCCCCTCAAAATCGAACACGTCAAACCGAGACTCCTCGGACATTGGGGCACTACTCCAGGTTTAAACTTCATCTACGTTCACCTCAACCGCATCATCAAAGCCCAAGACCTCAACACCATCTACATCGCAGGCCCTGGACACGGCGGGCCGGGCTTGGTCGCCAACACCTATCTCGAAGGCACTTACAGCGAATATTACTCGAATATTTCCGAAGATGAAGAGGGTATCAAACGGCTATTCAAACAGTTCTCCTTTCCCGGCGGTATCCCCAGCCACGTCGCCCCGGAAACCCCCGGTTCGATTCACGAAGGTGGCGAACTCGGCTACGCCCTCGTCCACGCTTACGGCGCAGTCTTCGACAATCCCGATTTGATTGTGGCGGCCGTTGTCGGTGACGGGGAAGCCGAAAGCGGCCCCTTGGCTGCTAGCTGGCACTCTAACAAGTTTCTCAACCCGGTTCGCGACGGCGCTGTGTTGCCGATTTTGCACTTGAACGGCTACAAAATTGCCAATCCCACTCTGTTGGCCCGCATTCCGCAGGAGGAATTGGAAAGTTTGATGGTCGGTTACGGCTACAAACCTTATTGGGTGGAAGGTTCAGACCCGGAAACCATGCACCAGTTGATGGCTGCAACTCTCGATACCGCGATCGGCGAAATTAAGGCGATTCAGGAAAAAGCCCGGACAGAGGGCTATTCCGGCCGTCCCCAGTGGCCGATGATTGTGATGAAAACTCCCAAAGGCTGGACGGGGCCGAAGGAGGTTGACGGTAAGAAAACTGAGGATTATTGGCGATCGCACCAAGTCCCACTTTCGGAAATGGCTTCTAAGCCGGGACACGTCCAACTCCTGGAAGATTGGATGAAAAGCTATAAGCCGGAAGAACTCTTCGACGAAAAGGGCAAGTTAATTCCCGAATTAGCAGAACTCGCACCCAAGGGATCTCGACGCATGGGGGCAAATCCCCACGCTAACGGCGGCCTGCTGCTGCGAGACTTGAAAATGCCGAAATTTGAAGACTACGCCGTTGACGTGCAAAAACCGGGCACTGTAATGGCAGAAGCAACTCGCGTTTCTGGCCGCTTCCTGCGAGACGTGATGAAACTAAATCAGGAAAACGCCAATTTCCGCATTGTCGGGCCCGACGAGACGGCCTCAAACCGCCTCGATCCGGTGTTTGAACTGACGAACCGGATGTGGGCGGGAGAAATTTTGCCCGAAGACGACCACATCTCCCCAGACGGCCGGGTGATGGAAGTCCTCAGCGAACATCTATGTCAGGGATGGCTGGAAGGCTATTTGCTGACGGGACGCCACGGCTTTTTCTCTTGTTACGAGGCGTTTATTCACATCATCGATTCGATGTTCAACCAACACGCCAAGTGGTTGAAAACTACTCGTCACATTCCTTGGCGCCGGCCGATCGCATCTCTGAATTACTTACTAACTTCTCACGTTTGGCGACAAGACCACAACGGTTTTTCTCACCAAGATCCGGGTTTTATCGACCACGTAATTAACAAGAAAGCGGAAGTGGTGCGGATTTATTTGCCACCAGATGCGAATACTTTGCTGTCCGTAACGGATCACTGTCTCCGCAGTCGCAACTATGTCAACGTGATTATTGCAGGGAAGCAGCCGGCATTGCAGTATTTGGATATGGATTCTGCGATTAAACACTGTACCGTCGGCATCGGCATTTGGGAGTGGGCTAGTAACGATAAAGGCGGCGAACCAGATGTGGTGATGGCTTGTGCGGGTGATGTTCCGACGCTGGAAACTTTGGCTGCTGTTGACATTCTCCGCCGAGATTATCCCGATTTAAAAGTGCGGGTGGTTAATGTGGTGGATTTGATGACGCTGCAACCTGCTAGCGAACATCCCCACGGTTTGTCTGACAAGGATTTTGATACTTTGTTCACGAAAGATAAGCCGGTGATTTTTGCTTTTCACGGCTATCCTTGGCTGATTCACCGCTTGACTTATCGCCGGACAAATCACCCGAATATTCACGTTCGGGGTTACAAGGAAGAGGGAACGACTACGACGCCGTTTGATATGGTGGTGATTAATGACCTCGATCGATTCCATTTAGTTGGAGATGTACTCGATCGCGTTCCGAAACTGAGTTCTGTCGCAGCTTACGGCAAACAAGCTATCCGTGACAAGCTGATCGAACACAGGCAGTATATCAACGAACACGGCGATGATATGCCGGAAATCCGCGATTGGCAGTGGCCGCACGCGGGCCCGGTTTCGCCGGAAGCGCCGAAGGAAACGAAAGATCCGACAACGACTGGAGATCAAACCGTGCGATCGGGTGCACCGGGCTAGCGATATTCTGGCTAGGGACACGGTAATGCCGTGTCCGGCACAGGATCGGGGATTAGGACACGGCATTGCCGTGTCCCTACAGACGATCTTCCTCTGCGGTTCGTTCAATAAAAGTCTCTTTCAACAATCAAATAAAAGTGGTAAATATGAGCTTAAAAATCTACTTTGTACGACACGGTGAAACGACTTACAGCCAAACAGGTGGCTTCTGCGGCGCTATAGATCCAGAATTAACGCCCGCAGGTTCTAAAATGGCAGAACAGTTTGCCGCTACTTACGCAAAATTGCCCTGGGAGGCTGTTTATGTCAGTCCGATGAAACGCACAATTGCTACTGCAAAACCTTTGTGCGATGCTGTGGGGATTGAAATGCAGCTTCGCGACGGACTGAGGGAAATTAATTACGGTGAGTGGGAGGGCAAAACAGTAGAAGAGGTCAAAAAAAAATACGAAGAAGATTATATTAATTGGCTGACTGAACCTGCTTGGAATGCACCGAATGGCGGCGAGACTTCCGTGGAAATTGCTAGCCGATCGTCCTTAGTTATCGCAGAAATTCAAGAAAAGTACAAGAGCGGTAATGTTTTGGTTGTCTCGCACAAGGCGACTATTAGAATTATTCTGTGCAGTCTCTTGGGGATTGATTTGGGACGTTATCGCTATCGAATTGCCGCTTTAGCAGCTTCTGTCAGTATTGTCAAGTTTGATGTTCGCGGCCCGTTGTTGGAGGTTTTGGGCGATCGATCGTACATGGATGAAACTCTCCGCAATTTGCCCGGTACTTGAAATTACGGGTAGGGTGCGCGCACTGCCTACCCGGAGCGTCTGAAACTAAATCGCGCCTATGTAAGACAATCCTAAAATAGTACCTGCTCCCAAAATATGACCAAAAGCAGTAGTTCCCAAAACTGCACCCAAACTCAAACCGCCGAACATACTGGATGAGGGCATTGCTGGGCCTGTGGTAGGCTTCTGGATGGTTGATTTGCCGATCGCAATAGCTAAAATATTGCAAAGAATCATAATCAAACCGATTGTAGGGCTCCACTCTACGGTTCTGGGGGCAACGGCAAGTAAAATTGGTGTAAACATCGATCGGCTCCTTAAACTTTAGTAAACGAAAATGTGCATAGAAGATATATCAAAAAAATGCAACTGTTAGCTACACATTGCATTAAGAGTTAATTTTTCGACATTTTTCTTAATATTTTTCCCAGGATCTCAAGATTTCTTAGCCTGTGCAGGCGGACGAAAGTTTGACAACACACGATTGCAATCGCCTAGCGATCGAAAGAACGAATCAACAGGAAATAATAAAGCATGAAAATACTGGTGTTAAATGCAGGGTCTAGCAGTCAAAAGAGCTGTCTTTACGAGTTAAATGATGTCCTCCCCGATCGACCTTTGCAACCCCTCTGGGAGGCTCAAATAGACTGGACTCACCAGCAGGGTATAGCAGAGTTGAAAGTCAAAACAGCAAAAGGCGATCGGCTTGAAGAGGAGTTTGCCTCAGACTCTCGCAAAGATGCTATTTCTCGAATGCTGCAGAGTCTTTGGAGGGGAAGAACTCAAACAATTAATGATTTAAAAGAAATTGATATGGTCGGCCACCGCGTCGTACACGGCGGACAAGATTATCAGCAAAGTACGTTAATTTCGCCGGATGTTAAAAAGGCGATCGCCCGTTTATCTGTTTTCGCCCCGGTTCACAATCCGGTTAACCTCGAAGGCATCGAAGCGATTGAAAAACTCCTCCCAAATCTGCCGCAAGTAGCAGTATTTGATACAGCTTTTCACGCACAATTGCCGCCCGCAGCCTTTGTTTATCCAGGCCCCTATGAATGGCTGGAAAATGGGATTCGCCGTTACGGTTTTCACGGGATTAGCCATCAATATTGCGCGCGTCGGGCCGCCGACATTCTGGGTAAAAATTTGGCAGATTTGCGGTTGATTAGCTGTCATTTGGGCAACGGATGTTCTCTGGCCGCCATTCGCGGTGGCTGGAGTGTTGACACGACGATGGGATTTACGCCTTTGGAAGGTTTGATGATGGGAAGTCGATCGGGTTCGATCGATCCAGGCATCCTCATTCATCTGTTAAAACAATCCGATTTTACTGCTGAGAAACTTGATGGTATTCTCAATCGAAATTCAGGTTTAAAAGGGATTTCAGGGGTGTCTAGCGATCTGCGGCAGATTGGAGATGCGATCGTCCAAGGTAATCAGAGAGCTCAACTTGCTTTGGATATTTACATCCACCGTTTGCGTGCCGGAATTGGTGCCATGCTGGCGAGTTTGGGAGGGTTGGATGCTTTAATTTTTACGGCGGGAGTCGGGGAAAATGCTGCTGTTGTGAGATCGGCAGCTTGCGAAGCTTTTGGATTTATCGGGTTAAAATTGGATGGGGATAAAAATCAACTGTCACCAATCGATCAAGATATTGCGGCACTGGATTCAGCAGTGAGAATTTTGGTAATTCACACACAGGAAGATTGGGAAATTGCGCGAGAATGCTGGAAACTTTATCACTAATTTATTTTATGAATTCCTGCAACAGCGATGCCCAATCAGCTTCGCAGAAGTGTCAATCGATTTTAGATTTTAGATTTTAGATTTTAGATTAAAGAATTGAAGCATTGGCCCCACAGATCAATTCGGGCGCTTGTTTATCGGATACAGGTTTTTTATTTATCCGTCCTGAGTCTGCTTTCGGAATGAATCCGGGGGCTTGTATCCTGGATGCTTTCGGTCAAAAATCACGCTCGGCGCCACAGTAATAGATCTAATTCATCTGCGTTAATCTGTGTTTCTCTGCCCTAATCTGCGGTAAAAAAAAGATAATTTATTAACCGCAGATGACAAAGGATTGACGCTGATTCACGCAGAGGTCGAGAATAGAGATATGAATAATTCCGAGGCTAACAGATTTGATATGACATGATTGGAATACTGCCAGGGTTGGTAATGATCCAGAAACGGTTACAAAACTTGCCGTAGGGCGATCGGAATTTCAATAATAAACTCGCTCCCCTCTCCGGGTGCAGAAACGCAAGTCAATGTTCCGCCATGAGAACTGACAACAATCGAGTGAGAAATAGACAATCCCAAACCCGTTCCCGAACCCACGGGTTTAGTTGTAAAAAAGGGATCGAATATCTTGTGCAGCACCTCAGTGCTCATCCCCGGCCCGCTGTCGGCAATTCTAATTATGACAGAATTCCTGTCTGTCACCTCTGTAGAAATTGTAATCGTAGGCTGTTGATGAGAGTTTTGCGGGTAATCTCTTGCTACGAGGAGAGCATCGATCGCATTGGTGAGAATATTCATAAACACCTGATTGAGTTGTCCGGCGTAGCATTCCACCAGGGGTAGAGAACCGTAGTTTTGAATCACCTCAATAGACGGTCGTTCCGGTCTATGTTTGAGGCGGTGTTGCAAAATCAGTAAGGTGCTGTTAATACCCTCATGGATATCCACTGCTTTAAAATCTGCTTCGTCCATCCGTGAAAAGTTCCGCAACGACAGGACAATTTGGCGGATGCGATCGGTACCCATTTTCATCGAAGACAGCATTTTAGGCAGGTCTTCTTGCAAGAACTCCAGGTCGATTTCTTCGGCTGCGATTTGAATTTCGTCAGCAGGGTTAGGATAGTGCTGTTGATAAAGCTGCACGAACTTTAACAAATCTTGGGTGTATTGCTGTGTATGGACGAGGTTGCCGTGAATGAAGTTGACCGGGTTGTTAATTTCGTGGGCGACTCCACCAACCATTTGCCCCAAACTAGACATTTTTTCGCTCTGAATTATCTGTGATTGGCTGCGTTGCAACTCACTTAGGGCGTTTTTGAGTTCACCGGTGCGGTATTCCACCCGATCTTCTAATTCTGCATTACTTTTTTCTAAGGCGGTAAACGATTCGCGCAGTTGTCTTGCCATCTGGTTAAAGGAGTTGGCAAGGGCGTTGAGTTCTTGAATACGGCTGTCTTCTACAGCTTGGTCGAAGTTGCCAGATGTTATTGCCTCACTCGCCCGATTCAGTCGCAGAATCGGACGCGCAATCCAGCCGGAGGTGAGAACGCCCATCCCACAAGCTACCCCCAATGCTGCTAAGCAGAGCAAGATTGTGGTGCGGGTGTTGGCATCAATCTGTGCCATGAATTCGCTTTCTGGCACACTCACCACCACTAACCAATCCAATCCATATTGGTCGCGCCAGGGAGTGAGTTGCACATAGTAGAGTTCTCCCTGAAAATCAAGTCGGAGATCCGTGTCTTTAGAAATGGATTGAAACCCTTTGAAGCGTTGCTGGATTTGTTTGGCAATTCCCTGCACTATGGGATTGGGACTGTCGATCGCCTTCAAACGCCGAATCTCGTCTTTGACGGTGATAAATGGTTGTTCTTTCGCAGAGTTTGCGATCAACAGCCCATTTCGTTCCATGATGAAAACCTGCCCTGAGCTACTGATATCTATATTCCGTAAGAAATCGCTCAGTTTCAACAGATGGATATCGACTCCAACCATTCCTAGCAAGCGATTATTTGCGTCATAAATGGGGCGACCGGCAGAGGCAGCGATGTAGGGATGATTGGGATAATTTACGGTGACGATCCGCGACCAGATGGGTTTACCTGCTTTCATGGGTTCGGTGTACCAGGGTTCTTGCAAGTTGTCCCAATCATAAATAGTCACGACGTGAGTGCGATCGCCTTTGTTGTCTGTGGCATAGTTGATCACATTATTCGGCGGTTTGGGAGTCCAATCATCAATCACGACGGCTTTGGGGTCGTAGCGTGCGGCCCCTACTCCCTCACCCGTGATCAGTCCAATGCCGATGTAATTCAGGTCATAAGCCTGCATTTGGTGCCAGAAATACTTACCGAGGGTTTGGCGATCGCGCACATCTAGCAACCCCATCCGAATCGCATCGGCGTTAACCTGAATCACTTGATGCGGAATAGATAAATAAGCCTCCAGATGTTGATTCACCGAAATGCTGGTTCGATCCATCAACCGATCCGCCAGGTCGTTTACGGCTTTTTGTCCATTTTTGAACGACAAATATCCAACCAGACCGACCGCTCCAAAAATTTGCAAAACAAATGGCACCATTAGTATGAGCTGCAATGGGATCGCCTGAGTTTTGCCGAAGTTACGTATCTTCATGATCGGAATTTACTTTTATTTTACTATGATCTACTATCTACAGTTCGATCATGAAAATACACAGAATGTCTACTTTTTTAATTAAAAATCTGACACTTTTTATGCTTTACCGGAGCATTGCCACCTCGTCGTGATGAAAAGTCCTCAGTGCGGCTGCAAAAGGGCGATCGCGCTTTTGTCGAAACCAGAGCGCTCGACTTTAATGCAGAGTCTTTTCCGAGCTTGAATTGCGAATTCAAAGTTTAGTAAACGCAATGCGTGGCCGGATTGTTAAGGGTTGCTAACTGGAATTGATTTGGGGATGTTGGTTGATAGTATGGCCGATTACAAAACTTGCCTGGGCGCGATCGGAATTTCAATAATAAACTCACTCCCCTCTCCGGGTGCAGAAACGCAAGTCAATGTTCCGCCATGAGAACTGACAACAATCGAGTGAGAAATAGACAATCCCAAACCCGTTCCCGAACCCACGGGTTTAGTTGTAAAAAAGGGATCGAATATCTTGTGCAGCACCTCAGTGCTCATCCCCGGCCCGCTGTCGGCAATTCTAATTATGACAGAATTCCTGTCTGTCACCTCTGTAGAAATTGTAATCGTAGGCTGTTGATGAGAGTTTTCCGGGGCATCTCTTGCGACGAGGAGAGCATCGATCGCATTTGTCAAAATATTCATAAACACCTGATTCAACTGAGACGCATAACAAGTAATTAGGGGTAGCGTGCTGTAATTTTTAATCACCTCAATTCCCAAACGCCCGCCCTCTTTTCTCAGGCGCGGTTGCAGCAACATCACCGTACTGTCGATGCCTTGATGGATATCTACCGACTTCATTTGCGCTTCGTCGAGGCGCGAGAAATTCCGCAAGCTTAGCACAATATCCCGGATTCTTTCCGCTCCTACTTTCATGGAATCCAGCAGCTTTTGCAAATCCTCGCTCAAGAATTCCAGCTCAATTGTTTCTATTTCTTCTAGAATTTCATCAGCAGGTTCTGGATAGTGCTGCTGGTAAAGGTCAATCAATTTTAGCAAGTCTTTAACGTATTCGCTAGCCGGATTAAGATTTCCGTAGATGAAGCTTACAGGATTATTAATTTCGTGAGCTACACCAGCCACCATTTGCCCCAAACTAGACATTTTTTCCGTTTGGATTAATTGAGCTTGAGTTAGTTTAAGTTCCCGCAAAGTGTGTTCTAAACGCTCGTTTTTTTCATTTAACTCCTGCGTCCGTTCTTGCACTTTCTGTTCCACAGAATTGTAAAGCAAAGCATTCTCCAAAGAAATAGCAACTTGGGAAGAAAGCAACCTTAAAACTTCCAATCTGTGGGGAGTAAATGCTCCGACAGTCAAATTATTTTCTAAATAAAGAATGCCGATCAGTTTGCCTTGGTTGATGATTGGAGTACACAAAATAGATTGCAGTTGGTGTTTAGCAATGTAAGGATCTGCTGTGAAGAGTCCCTCAGCCGCCGCATTGCTCAACACCAAATCCGAGCGAGTCCTTTCCACATAATTAATCACCGTCACAGGTAAATCATGATATTCTGCAACAGGTGTAAATTGCAGAACAGCTACATCTTCAGCAAATACTGAGGCTTTAGCAGAAATCAACAGTTGACCATCTCTAACTAAAATCAGAAAACCTAATTGAGCACCCGCATTTTCTAAGGATATTCTCATTAAAGAAGCCAGCAACTTATCGAGGACAATTTCGCTAGAAATCGCCAGAGATGCTTTCATTACCGTTGCCAAATCCAGCACTCTCGCATCGCTGCCAGTAGAAGTATGAATAGTTGTAGTAGTTTGACTGTTGTTAAAACTTCCATTGAGCGGCGTCATTTCTCGCAACTGCGGATACTTCTGTTCTAAATCTTCTACTTTGCGAACTGCACCCCAGCGCAAGTAGCACGAGTGAGCTTCACGCAAGTGGATTTTGGCATATTGATACTTGCCTTTACTCAACCAAAACTTAGCTGCTAGTTCATTAGCTAGCGCTTCATTTTGGACAAACTCATTGTCTTGGGCTAAATTTATAGAGAAATCGTACAGTTCTACAGCTTCTGAATCTTTCTTGGAAATTCTGGCTATTTCTGCTTGTACTAAAAGGTACTTGTGCAGAAAATTTTCGGCACAGTTGTCTGCCCAAATTTTCATCTGTTTTTGGTTTTCCTCTAACTTTTCCAAGTATTCCTTTTGCTTCTCTTCTGAAACATTTGGGAAAACGGCCGCTAAAGTTAGAGAAAAGAAAAAATTCCATTCGGTAGCGGGTATTGCTCCGGTAATAAAAGATAGCTGTTTTTCTACTTCAAAAGCTAGTTGTAGCGCTTCGTTGAAGTTGCCGTACCAGTACATTACCTGGCATTTGCGAATCTGATAAAGGCAGAGCGAGTACAAATTTTGATGAGCTTGACAGTTGTGTACGTATTCAGCTTCGCTGATATCTTCGCTTTCAAATACAAACTTTTCAGGAGTTAGTTTGCTCAAGTTACGCAGGATTAACTCTACCCCTAATAATATATCGGTTACGAGCTGATTTTTGGTCTTTTGGCTGAACTGTAAATACCTGCTCGTGTCTGCCAGAATTTGCGAGATTTCTTTACCTTGAAAAAATGAGTTAGCTATGCGGTTGGACAGGATATAACCCGCATACTCTAAATCTCCTGATTCTAAAGCTGCTTGATATCCTTCATTGCTGATTGCGTGGGAATCTTTGATGTGATTGAACCAGTAATAAAAAATACTAACCAGGGACGAACAAGCTCTGCACTTCAAGCCAATATTGCCAGATTTTTCGCTAAGATTCAGCGAGAGCAAGCCGAATTGATACGCAGCTTTGTAATCTCCCGAAACTGCGTTTAAGAACATACCGTAGCCAGCATAGCAAAGAGAGGCTTCGGGTACTAAACCGTATTGTAGAGAAAGATTGACTCCTTTTAAAACGCTGACTTTCCACAAGTCTGGATTTTTGAGGTACGCCGATGTCAGCAAGTTTGTAATTAATTTGACTGCAACTTTTTTGTCGGGTACAGTCATTTCTGGGGCGTCAATTAGGGAAGCTATTTCTCTACCTGCTAAAATATTTGTAGCTGCTGCAAATTCTTCGGATATGACTTTTTGTAGCCCGTCTAGCGGCAAGTCAATGCCTAGCAAGTCCAAAGCTTGGATTCCAGCTTTAACGGCTTCTTCGTACTTCGCGCGCAGGGTGTACTGCACGATCAGCAGGTTGTAAATTTCTACCTTTTCTAAGGCCGATCGCGCTTTTTCCAGAGTTATATTAATAAATTCTTCAGACTTCTCGAAAAAACCGTTTAAATACTCAACATTTGCCCGCTCCATGTGCAAGGCAAAGGCTAAGTCGTAGTGGGCATCCCAAATATCGGCGCTCAAACCGTCCATGCCTGCGGTCAAATACTGCAAGGCAGCAACATAAGCAGTGGCATCTTTGGCTCTGCGGGCGGCGTCTAAATTCAGCGTTGCCAGTTCAATTAATTCTCGATCTTCATTAATTAGCGATCGAGCCACATTCAAGTGATCGACTAATTCAAAGATTCTGTCAGCGCGATATTCAGCCGGGGTGTTTTCTAGGATTTGCCTGCCTATTTTCAGGTGAACTGCCTTTTTTTGCGAGTCGTCGATCAGAGCGTAAGCTGCTTGTTGTACGCGATCGTGCAAAAATTTATAATTCAGAATTAATAGCGGAAACAGCACGTAATCTAATGACTTGCTTTCCAATTCCGAAGTTGGCAGAATCAGTCCCGACTTAATAGCTGGCAACAGGTGAGAAAAAGTTTCCGATGCTTCTTTCTCATGAATTAAAGAAAGAGTATTTAAATCAAATTCGTTGCCCAAACAAGCCACTAAACGCAAAACTTGCTGGGTTGAGCTTGGCAGTTTTCTCAGTTTTTGTACCATCAAATCTACTACATTGTCAGTGATAGCGCACTGCTCAATTTGAGTCATATCCCAATGCCAGCCGCCCTTGCTCCCCGACTGTGGGGGGTGAAAAACTAGCAGGTTTTCCTGATACAATGTTTGCAGGAATTGATTTACAAAAAAAGGATTGCCGTCTGTTTTGCTGATTACTAATTCAGCTAACGGTTTGACAGATTCTCGATCGCTGTGCAAAGTCTCCGCAATCAAATGAGTTATGTTTTCCACCCCCAGCGGTGACAAAGCAATCTGATTAATGATAGCTTCCTGATTTCGGAGCGTCTCCAAAGTCATCATTAAAGGATGAGTAGGACTAACTTCATTATCCCGATAAGCGCCAATTAAAAACAGATATTGCGTAGCTTCATCTGTCATCATCAATTCGATCAGCTTGAGAGTAGCCGAATCAGCCCACTGCAAATCGTCGAGAAAAATGACCAGCGGATGTTCTGGCTGGCAAAATACCCGAATGAAATTTTGAAAGACTAAATTAAAGCGGTTCAGAGATTCCGTCGGCCCCAATTCAGCTACAGGAGACTGAGCACCGACAATTAGTTCAACTTCGGGAATGACATCAATAATAATTTGTCCGTTTTGACCGAAGGAACTGCGGAGTTTTTCGCGCCAAACTGCTAATTGAGCCTCACTTTCAGTTAACAGTTGTCGCACCAATTCCGAAAAAGCGCTGACAACGGCAGAGTAAGGAATAGTCCGCTTGTACTGGTCAAACTTTCCCCAAATAAAATATCCACGTCGGCGGGTAATAGGTTTGTCTAAAATCTTCACCATTGCAGATTTGCCAATGCCGGAATAACCGGCAATCAGCATCATCTCGCTGCGGGATTTATGTTGTCCTCTCGCCATGACTGACAAGGGGATTTCTTTTTTCGATTTGCTCTCTTTCTTGATGACAGAAATTTGAGAATCGTCGCTACGGTAGCCTCGATTATTTGTTGCTGCCACCCGTTCAAATGCCGCTAAGAGAGTTTCAACTTCTCGCTGTCTGCCGTAAAGTTTTTGAGGTATTTGAAATTTGTCAGAAATATCTTGGCTGCCGAGAGGAAACTCAGAAACAACCCCAGATGTTTGCCACTGAAACAGGCAGGATTCCAAATCGGCTTTTAGTCCCCAAGCACTTTGATAACGCTCCTCAGCGGTTTTTGCTAACAATTTCATCACAATATCTGAAACAGCTTTAGGAATTTCTGGGGCTATTTCCGCGAGAGGTACTGGCTGTTTGGCTATGTGACAGTGAACTAACTCCATGGGATCTGTAGTGGGAAATGGGAGTTGTCCTGCCAGGATTTCATAAAAGGTCACGCCGAGAGAATAAAAGTCGGTGCGGTAATCGACTACCCGGTTCATTCTGCCGGTTTGTTCGGGCGACATATAGGCTAAAGTGCCTTCTAAAAAATTGGGATTTTTATTGGGAATATTTTCCAGGTTGGATGCTGTTGAAATGCTGAAATCTATTAGTTTCACTTGTCCGGTAGCAGGATTAAAAACTATATTAGAGGGATTTATATCTTTATGAATTACATTTTTCCCGTGAATCTCTCCCAAAGTTTCAGCAACTTTGATGGCGGTAGTCAGAAATCCTAAAAGGGTAAATTTTTGGGAACCCATAAATATTTTTAAAGATTCCCCGCCAAAATCTTCTAAGATCATTGCCAGACTATTTCTAACCTGTTGCAACTTATACACTTTCACAACTCCGTCCAACAGGCTTAAGTTGGCAGTGATCTCATATTCGCGCTTGTATCTATTCAGTTCTTCAGGAGTCGGATAGTCTTCTTTGATAAGTTTGATAATAACAGGTTGGTTGTTCTGCTCGTTGTGGCCGCGGTAAACCAGGGAAGTGCTGCTTTCATAAATGAGAGCGAGAACTGCAACGCCGGGAATTGCCATCATAGTTGGGTTCTCTCAAATTAGGTGTGCTTGGTCAATGTTACAGGACTGACGCGCGGCGGGCTAGAAACCGGGTTTCTTCGTTGCTAGTCGTTGACAAACCCAAGATTTTATCGTGTAAATCGGGTTTCTTTTCGTAAATCCTATGTTATTCTTCATTATCGCTCAAGAGCTATCTTTTGGGATGTGTGGGTAGGCAGGCCTTGACAGCAAAGAGCTACTGCTGACAAAAGCACGCTGGGGCTTTCGTCACCTCAGCAGTTAGGTAAACAAGATCACAAATACAGGATTTGTGCAAAGATTTACTCTAATGCTCGATCGCCATGCTGACAACTAAATCATCTTAGATTCGCAGCAATCGCTTGACTTTAGTGGAGCGTCACCACATCTCGTGAAAATACGCAAGTGCTTAAAGATTTATTTTTTCCGGTGTTCGGGTACGAATTTGCTGTGCTTCAAAAAAACCGGCCGATGCAAATCTTAACTATAATTCGCGACCGAGGCGCTGAGGGAAGTAAGTGTTGCTTCGGAATCTGAAATTTCCTTCAGTTCTATCTATTTTGACCGATCGATTAACAATACTAACTGACCGAAAACATCCAGGAGACAAGCCCCCGGATTCATCCGTCCAGAAATAAAAAACCTGTATCCGATGAAACTTGCCCCCGATTTATCCGTGGGGTCAATGCTTCAATTCTAAAATCTAAAATCTAAAATCTAAAATCTAAAATCGATTGACCGTTTGACCAGAGTAAATTTGACAAAAAATGCAGAATTATTGCACCTTGTCTGGTGCGCGGCAGCGAACCCTACATTAATCAAATTTGCCTAAGTCTTAAGAAAATTTGAGGAAAGATTAAGAATTATTGCCATAAAACCCAGGTAAAGTTGTTTGAATTACGACTCAAATGCCAAGCAGACAAAGCGTTTGAGCATTTCCCAAATCTGTAAATCCTCAGAAAGTTAGTATTTCTCAAGGATTCATCCGGTGAGAAAATCAGAAACAACCTTAAAATTTAGCAGTAATCGCCCGATCGGGCAATTCTCAACCAGCACCAGGAAAAATACCTATGAAATTGGCTTATTGGATGTACGCAGGGCCAGCCCACATCGGCACTCTGCGCGTCGCCACTTCCTTCAAAAACGTCCATGCGATCATGCACGCACCGATTGGAGACGACTATTTCAACGTCATGCGTTCCATGCTGGAGAGGGAACGGGATTTCACCCCAGTGACTACCAGCGTCGTTGACAGACACGTACTGGCGCGGGGTTCGCAGGAACGGGTGGTGGACAACATCACCCGCAAAGACAGAGAAGAACACCCAGATTTAATCGTGCTCACCCCGACTTGCACCTCCAGCATTCTGCAAGAAGACTTGGAAAACTTCGTGGAACGAGCTCAATTGGATGCCAAAGGCGATGTATTGCTGGCGGATGTTAACCATTATCGGGTAAACGAACTGCAAGCTGCCGATCGCACTTTGGATCAAATCGTCCAATTTTACATTAACAAAGCCCGCAAAAAAGGCGATTTAGTAGAAGCCAAAAGCGAAAAACCATCTGTCAACATTATCGGTATGTCTACGCTGGGTTTCCACAACCAGCACGACTGCACCGAGTTGAAACGTTTGATGGCAGATTTGGGCATTGAAGTCAACGAAGTTATTCCCGAAGGTGCTTCGGTTCATAACTTAAAAAGACTGCCGCGCGCCTGGTTTAACTTGGTTCCTTATCGGGAATTGGGGATGATGGCCGGGGAGTATTTGCAAAAAGAATTCGGTACGCCGATGGTCGATATTACGCCGATGGGTGTGGTGGAAACTGCGCGCTGTATCCGCAAGATTCAGCAAGTGTTGAATGCTCAAGGTGCGGATGTTGATTACGAAAATTTTATTGACCAACAAACTCGATTTGTGTCTCAGGCTGCTTGGTTTTCGCGATCGATCGACTGCCAAAACTTAACTGGCAAAAAAGCCGTCGTATTTGGCGATAATACGCACGCTGCGGCGATGACGAAGATTTTGGCTCGCGAGATGGGAATCCACGTTGTGTGGGCAGGAACCTACTGCAAACACGATGCTGACTGGTTCCGGGAACAGGTAAGCGAGTATTGTGATGAAGTGCTGGTGACGGATGATCACGGGGCGATCGGGGATGCGATCGCCAAAGCGGAACCTTCGGCAATTTTCGGCACCCAAATGGAACGCCACGTGGGTAAGCGGTTGGATATTCCTTGCGGCGTAATTGCTGCACCGATTCACGTCCAAAATTTCCCGATCGGCTACAAGCCATTTTTGGGTTATGAAGGCACGAATCAGTGCGTAGATTTGGTCTACAATTCCTTTACTTTGGGAATGGAAGACCACTTGCTGGAAATCTTCGGCGGCCACGATACCAAGGAAGTGATTACGAAGGGTATTTCGGCTGATTCTGATATGGGTTGGACAAAGGATGGACAAGCTGAGTTGAATAAAATCCCTGGCTTTGTGCGGGGTAAGGTGAAGCGGAATACTGAGAAGTTCGCGCGCGATCGGGGGATTGATAAGATTACCGTTGAGGTGCTTTACGCAGCGAAGGAATCTGTCGGCGCGTAGTTAGTTGGTAGGGTGGGCATTTGCCCACCTCACTTAGTAAAATAGAAATGCACTGTCACTTTTCAAACATAGAAAAGTTCTTTATGGCTAATTCTATTGCTTTCCAGACCGCGATCGAATATGTAGAATCTCTGGCAATTGAAGAGCAAGATTTGTTAATTGAATTAATTCAGAAACGGCGAATTGAAAATCGGCGACTGGAAATTGCTAGCAATGCAAGAGAGGTTTTGAGTGCTTTAAAAGCCGGCACAGCAAAGCGAGGCAACCTTGCACAGTTAAAAGCTGATTTACTGGATGAAGAATGAAAACTCTAGTTTGGAACAACAGTTTTAAACGGGCTTTTAAACGGGTTATCAAGAGAAATCCGCAATTAGGTGAGAAAATCTTTTCGGTTTTGGAGTTGTTAGTGAACGATCCATTTTATCCTCCATTGAAGTCACATAAACTGCGGGGGCAATTAGAATGACTTTGGGCTTGTTGGGTTGAGTCCGATTGCCAAATTATCTATACTTTTGAGCAAGATAATGAAACGCAAGAGGAATTGATCGTCTTGATTGATATTGGGACGCATGATGAAGTATATTAAGTAAGGATCGCCCTTTTCCAACAAGCGTGCGATCGCCCTCACTCCTCATTTTGACTATCTTCTTGCTCAACTTGCTCAAAATTAACTTGTTCGTAAACATCAGATAGAGGAACTTCAAGCTGAAAGGAATTAAACATTAATGCCGTATCTTCCTCGTCATACTCACAATACAACCATCTTTTATTCTCGGTTTTTGAATACTGCTCGACTTTAATTTTTGTTTGATCGATCGTAATGTATTCTCGAAAAGTAGGAAGAGTTTTGTAATATGTAAACTTGTCAACTCGATCGTAGTTTTTAGTAGACTTTGATAAAACTTCCACAATAACTTGAGGGTTGGTAATCGTGTCAGTGCGATTGTTGCGGTACTCAGGTAGCCCAAAAATTACCATTACGTCGGGATAAGTGTACAGTCGCACTTTTGGTATCCACAGACGCACGTCACCGATGAAGATGCGGTAATTCCGTTTTTTGAGAGCAAGACTTAAAGCAATGTACAAATTGCCAGCGATTTGATTGTGATTGGTAGATCCGCCTGTCATAGGAATAATTTCCCCGTCGAGATATTCGCTTTTGTACTCTGCTGTTTCTTCCAGTGCTAAATATTGCTCTTCTGTGCAGTAACGTTGCTCGGTTGTTTGCAAAGTGCCTGTCATCTTGATGTTCTCCCACAATGATGTTGAACAAATATTTCTTCTGAGTGCGTGAAGCGAAGCTATCCCGAAGGGAATCGCTCACTTAAATGATAACCTGCATTTCCAAAAAAGCGATCGCCCTTATTCCTCCCCGCTTTCTTCTGGCTCACTTTCCTCCTCAAAATCTACCTTTTCATAGACATCTGCCAGCGGCACTTCAACTTGAAAGAAATTAAAAACTAGCGCCGCATCCTCCTCATCATACTGACTATACGACCACCGCTTGTTTGCCAACTTACAATACTGTTCTACATAAACCTGAGATTGATCGATCAGAATATACTCTTGAAATGTTGGCAGCGTTTGATAAAACTTAAACTTATCACTGCGATCGTAAGCTTTGGTAGATTTCGATAAAACTTCCACAATCACTTGAGGATTCATCACCGTATCCTGGCGATTATTGAAATACTCAGGTGTCCCCGGAATTACCATCACATCGGGATAAGTATAAGTTCGCTTTTTCGGCAGCCACAGACGCACGTCGCCCATGAAAACATCATAGTCAAGTCCCTTAAGAGCAAGACGTAATGCTATGCTCATGTTCAGGGCAATGCGATTGTGATTTGTAGTTCCACCTGTGATTGGAATAATTACTCCGTCGCGATATTCACTTTTATACTCTGCTGCTTCTTCTAGGGCTAGATATTCTTCGGGAGTGAAGTAGCGCTGTGCAGTTGGCTGTTCTGTTGCTTGTAGAATAGCTGTCACGGTTTTTTCCCCAACTCAATTGATATTTTGCGTCCAGTTTAACATTGCCCGAAAGTAGGGGCGGGTAAGATGCCAAACCCCTACTCCCCACAACAAAAACCATTCTTTGTGGAACAGGCATCTTGCCTGTTTTTGATAAGATTCCAACATCTACGATCGCCCTCTTTCAACTAAGGGCGATCGCACTTAATCAACTCGCAACCAAAATTAATTGATCGGATCGAAAACTAGGGTCAATTGAGCAGCAGGAAGCAGTTGTTTGAGAACTCGCAAATGACCCTCTGCATCAGACCAACTGCGAAACCGACCGACAACGACCCTTTGTAGATTTGGAAGCAAACGAACCACGATCCACGGTCTGAGACGTTTCTCATACGGCATAATAGGTGTATCTCCTTGTTAATTGGAGCCATAGCCAGTCCTTGCTTTCCACGGCGGGGGACTGGCTTTTGACTTTGCACCTGTGGTGTGCTGTACAAATTATTGCACAAAAGGCCCTCATTGGTAGCAGAAAATTACTAAAATAGCGTTATAACACCGCGATCGGCGTAAACTTGTATGATTGGGAGCGTTCACAAACAGTAAATATTGACAGTGAGCAAGCGCGTTCACATCACACTCCCCGACTACATCTATGAATCCTTAGAACTGTGGGCCGACCGGCAAGGTAGACCCACAGCTAGTTTGATCGCTTTTATCGTTGAAACGGCGGTTTTGGAAGCGAAAAAAAAGGGAGATTTACCTTCTGAACCGGAAAAGCCCAAAAGCGACACGTAAAGACTTCCCTCGTGGGTTACGGGGGCGTGTCGCGCGATCGCACTTATCAAAATTGATGAAAACTAGCATCAGCGCCCGCACTTTGCACCCAATCTTTAAAATCATTCTGTGCTTTGTCCTCGCGATCGCCTGTTAGTGCATAAGTCCTATCAGCAATCGAAAGTGCCAGTTAGTTAATTGTCCGTCGGCTAGTCAGTTGTAGGGAAACTCACAAAAAATATCATTCTCAGTAACGAGCTTTCGACTATACATCCAATCCTCTTGTGGGGCGGGCTTCTAGCCTGCCCCTAAAAGCTTATTGAGAATAGTGCCAGATATCAGGGGAAACGGAAATTGCATCCCAGGATTTCCTGCTTGAGGCCAATTGTGAAAACTGTACTGTTCGATCGCCCTAATCAATCCCACTTACCTAGATTAGACGCATCAACATCTGTTAAAGGAATGACTTATGAACTTCACAGCAAGACTCACACAAACCAGCTTACTCGGTTTAATGCTATTTGCCAGCAATCCAGCGGCAACCTTGGCTCTAGGACAATCGAACACAAGCACTGCACCAACAGCGTCTCGCACTCAGTCTCCGATTGAAACCATACAAATAGCTAATGTATCCACTCCCCAAAAACAGGTGAGAGATTTTTGTGTTCGCAAAAGACAGACACTGGCAAACTATTTCGAGACCAGCAACTTTCGGATTTATCTGTGCTACAACCACGCTCATCAACTATATTACTACGGGGTTAAAAAGAGTAACGGCAGCACGATCGCCTTGCGTGCTCGAACTGAAGAGGGGACTGGTTACGTGGCAAAAAATGGCACCTACGATTACATTGTTACAGGAGCCAGCCTTAGTATTTATAACAAAGGCAAACGCATTCTCGAACAACGAGTGATTCGCTCCCTTTAGTATTTAAATGCGATCGCTCTTTCAATCCCCGACTTCTTCAAAAAGCCGGGGATCTAACAGAATATCTGGCTTTTCTGCTGAGGCAGACGAAAGTTTGTGTAATTTAACCTCGAACTCAAATGACCAAGAATTTCTTGATGGTGCCCGCCACGTGATTTATCCGTGGAATCAATCCAAAATCTAAAATCTAAAATCCTCAAGCCCCCGAATTTATCTCGCGCAAGTCAATCCAAAATCTAAAATCTAAAATCTAAAATCTAAAATCGAATGACCGGCGCTTCGCCACATTTGAGTTTGAGGTTAACAGGTTTCAACCGCCGAATAATCTCAAAATAAAAAAACCCTCCCCAACAAGGAGAAGGGAGGGTGAAAAGACAGTGAGAAATTTAAGTTTTTGCAGAATTAACAATAAGGAGTTACATCTTCGCCACACTCGTCAGCCAAATAACACAAAGCACGAAAGCGCAGCCCTACCACTTGCTCGTAAAGCGGATTTAACTTGCACAGCGGCGGAATGGATAATAAAGTGCGATCGCCAATTTTGACTTCTCGCTCAAACGGACACTGGCTGGGAATAAACTTACACAGCAACCGAGCCAACTTTTGACTTTTAATTGCAGTGTTATCAAGCCATTGTTTCAGCGGATGCAAGGGGTCAAAGTGTGGCTTTTGACCGTAAGGTTGAGAAATTGTAGCGACATTAACGGCGGTTTCTTGTTTGCCAAATCCTACCCAATTTGGCAGAGTTCGGTAGGAGACTGGATGCTCAAATACGTTCATTTTGCTCTCTTCCTCTTTTATAACGAGGTGCCAAGAACTCTCTGTAGAGCTTGTGCGATATTATCTACAATCAGTATCTACAGCATCTCGTTTTGCTTTACCGGATTGAACTTCTTAAATTAATGACTTAAGGCGAGAAAAGTAGTTCCTGATTTCTTTAAAGACGGTGTGCGCTCTAAAAACTGTCCTCATTTCAAGCCCAACAATTGATTGATAGGGTAAAAATTCTGTCTTCTACGTTTTAGCTTCAACCTTCGGTTGACTCTCCTTTTGTAGTTCAATTACAATTGTGACGCATCCAGGTGAATTATCCTATACGTGAAAATGCGGAACTTTTAATAAAACTTATAATATTTCTAAATAAGCTCTGCTGCAAAAAACAGTGAAACCTCGACCCCACAATCTTTGCTCGCGATCGCTCAGAAACTTCTACAATGAGAAATAATCGGTATCACCGCCCTCACAACCCATGAGTAACCCAGAAACCAAAGCTATCACCCGCGAATTGCAAAGCCACGCCGCCATTCTCGGTGGCTTCGTCTCCCTCCTCTGGATTATCGAAATTGTCGATGCCTTCCTGTTCGGAGGCAGGCTGGATGTCTACGGAGTCCGCCCCCGCAGCATCGACGGACTTCAAGGCATCCTGTTGATGCCTTTTCTGCACGGCAGTTTTGCTCACTTAGCCGCCAATACCCTCCCTTTAGTGACATTGGGTTGGTTGATAATGCTGCGAGAAATCAGCGACTTTTTTATCGTGAGTGCCGTCACTGTGCTAGTCAGCGGATTCGGAGTTTGGCTGACCGGCGCGCCCTATTCCGTTCACATTGGTGCCAGCGGATTAATCTTTGGTTACTTCGGCTTCTTGCTGCTGCGGGGCTATTTTGAACGCAGCTTTACATCTATTTTGGTATCTTTAATTGTCGGTTTCTTCTACGGCAGTTTAATTTGGGGAGTTTTGCCCTCGCAGCCGGGAGTTTCCTGGCAAGCGCATTTCTTTGGCTTTGTCGGTGGCGTATTAACAGCTCAACTTTTGGGACGGCAGAAACGGCAAATTAGCTAGGATTAGGACTTATGGTGCATAGTATCATCACCTTGGTTTATTGCCCCGAACTTATCTGAAAGCGTAGGTTTTTTGTCAATAAACCTGATTTCTTGTTTCAGTTGACAGTTGACAAGCGAATTTCTTGATAGTACCCGCCACGTGATTTATCCGTGGAATCAATCCAAAATCAAAAATCAAAAATCCTCAAGCCCCCGCATTTATCCGTGGGGTCGCCTCTAAAATCTAAAATCTAAAATCGATTGACCGCTTTATAGCGACCTCTACCTGGAAGGAAGAGGATTGGAGGAATGAATAGTCTTCTTTTAATTTCTCCCGCTTATGGTTCCGGCTTTAAACCAATTCTTTCTGGTAACAAGTGCGTATCGCATAGCAAGACTAACTGCTGACCAATAATTCAACGCGGGCCGGTAAGCACACAGTAAAAACCGAACCGCAACCTAACTCGCTTTCAACGTGCATATCGCCCCCCATCATCACGCAAAAGTGACGGCTAATAGTCAATCCCAAACCCGTGCCACCATACTTGCGCGTAGTTGAGGCGTCACCCTGCATAAAAGCTTGAAATAAATGCTGCAATTGTTCGGGGGGAATCCCAATGCCCGTATCAGCTACGCGAAAAATTATTGAGTCGGAAGGTTCTGCTATTTCTTGAGTTGTTAAGCTGTCATGTTTAACTCTTTCAATGCAGAGACTAATAGTCCCCTGTTCCGTAAATTTGGCTGCATTGCTCAGCAGGTTGAGCAATATTTGACGAGTTTTGGTAATGTCAGCATACATCATTCCCAAGTCGCTCCCACAATCAACTTCAAACTTATTAGAATTTTTATCTACCAAGGGTTTGACAGTAGAAACTACCTCGTCAATTAAATTAACCGGGTTGAAAGTTTCTAAGTAAAGTTCCATCCGACCCGCTTCAATCTTAGAAATATCTAGAATGTCGCTAATTAAAGATAGCAAGTGTTTGCCCGCTGTTTGAATTTTTTGCAAGTCGGGGATAAAATCTTCGCAGCCTAAATCCTCAGCGTCTTCTTTGAGCATATCGCTGTAACCAATAATCGCGTTGAGGGGAGTTCGCAATTCGTGGCTCATATTAGCTAAAAAAGCGCTTTTGGCTTGGTTTGCTGCTTGAGCTGTTTGAGCGACTTTTTGGAATTCTTCTGCTAATTTGCGCTGGGTAATATCTTCGGCAATACCGACGATGCGGTAAATTTCTCCGGTTTGGCTGCGGACTGGAAAAGCCCGATCGCGCACCCAGCAAACTGAACAGTCAGATCGCACTACCCGATACTCCTCATCATAATCGCCCCGCACCTGTTTCGCAAAAGCAGCCTTGACGCGATCGAGATCCTCCGGGTGAATAGCATCCCAAAAAGCCTCCGGTTCTGACTGCAAACTCTGACAGCTCAAATTCCATATTTTTTCGCAAGCAGGGCTCACATAAACTAGCTGCTTTTGATTGGGTTCTCTAATCCAAAATACCTCATGAATATTTTCTGCCAACTGGCGAAACCGCTCCTCGCTAGCCCGTAACTTCTCAACAGCACTGTGAAATTCAGTCACATCCTGAATCAGCGATGCCACCCCAATGATGCTGCCGTCAGGATCGACCAAAGTCGTATTGTACCACTCGCAAAGAATAATTTTTCCGTCTTTTCTGAGGTTTTCGTTAAGACTGGTAACTCCTCCTTTATTAGTAAGCAAAGTTATAGATAGTTGCCTGACATATTCCTTAGCACTTTCAGGAACTATGAGATCGACTCCGTGGCGTCCCATAGCTTCCAAGCGGTTGTATCCAAAAATTCTTTCCGCTGACAAATTCCATTCCGCTACTTCAAAGTTTAGATCCCATTCAATCGCTCCCAATGGAGTTTGGTGAAGATGGAGAGCCAGTTTTTGCTGCGAGTTTTTCAGAGAAATAATTAATTGATTTTTGTCGGTGATCGCAGATTCTACCCGATCTTCGAGAGTAGTAAACGACTCTTCCAATTGATGGGCCATCATATTAAAAGAGCGAGCCAGGACACCCACCTCATCCTCCCGATCTACAGACGCCATCAAGCGGGAATCTATCGCCATCCCGTCCCATTCTCCCCGTGACAGAGCCTCCGCAGCCTTGCTCAAACGCCGAATCGGTACAACAATCCACCTAGAAGTTAGAGCGCCAATCGCCGTTGCCAGCACCAAAGCACCCAGACACATCACCACAGTATACCGAGTGTTGGCATTAATCCTTTCCATAAAATCGGCTTCAGGAACCGTCACCACAATCAACCAGTCGAGACCCCTGCTGTCTGAGAGTGGCGTCACCTGTAGAAATTGCCGTTGACCGTCGATCGTAAAATCTAACTGGCGAGATCTGTCAATTTTGTGCAAATCCCCGAAGCGTTCAGTCAAATAGCGGGCTGTCGATCGAATTAGAACATTCTTGCTGCTGGTTGCCACAATCCGTTTCGCAACACCATTGCTAACAATAAATGGCGGTTCCAGAGTAGAATTTGCCACCAATTGCCCAGACCTTTCTACAATAAAAGTCTGTCCTGATTTGCCAATTTTTAGAGTTTCCAAGAATTGATTGAGCTTGGAAAGTGCCAAGTCAGAACCCAGGATGCCAATCAGTTTACCATCCTCGCCATAAACTGGTTGAGCAGCCGTAATCGCTAGTTTGGGAGCGTCAAAATAATTATAGATTTTACTCCAAGTCGGTTGACCTGCGCGCACCGGAGCTATGTACCAAGGTCGGACACGGGGGTCGTAGTTGAGAGTAGTTTTTAATAGCTTGGTTGGTTCCTCCAACTCGGACAGCCCGTAGCCCTGCAAATTATAGCCAGTAGATTGATTAGAAATCTGAATTTGCAACTTGCCGTCGTCGAGACGTTCAACTCCAATAAAATCTTTTTCTTCGGATGCGAATTGAATGTAGCTAATTTTATCAAAAATTTGGATTTGTTTGTAGAAGTAGCGTTGCAAACTATCACTATCCCGCACGTTCACAAGACCGAGACGGATGGCATCGAGATTGAGCTGATTGATTTGGTGTGGCGTTTCAATATAACTATTAATATGTTGCTGGATACGCGATGTGACTTCTGTCCGCAGTTGTGCGGCAACATCGTTGACGGCTATGCGCCCGTTCCGCAGCGACAGCCACCCCGTCAACCCTACCGCAGCGAAAGTCTGAAGGGCAAAAGGCACAACAAGGACGATGCGAATTGGCACTTTGCCCGACATTTTTAAAATCGAGTCGGTTAGATATTTGATTGGCATGGTAAAGCAGAACTATTATTAACCCACAACATTCCGGTCAAGTACAAATTGATGAGCGCAGGTTTTGAAGTTGAGATGGTTTTAGTAGGCGAAGTGCTGTTAATAACTCGGAATCTGCCGCTGGCAACTGAATTTTTAACGACTGCCACCGCCATCTTAGCGCGATCGCGAGCTTTGGGAACATTGGCATCGAGATGAATGCAGTATCAATCTTGGACGTACTCTACACGCTCATATTATTATAGATTTTGAGATTAAAGAATTAAATAATTGGGAAAAAGAGATTCTGTAAGGGTTGAGAACTTGCCTGCTGTTCCATTCTTTTTTTAGACTGGTATCTAAAACCTGGTGTTTTTAGCGTGGTGGCGGGCTGCAACGAACTATTTTCGTGAAAAACAACCCATGGATAGCCGCCCGTGCGTCCAGCACTAACTTTTTTTCCCATCCTGACAAGCGAATTTCTTGATGGTACCCGCCACGTGATTTATCCGTGGGGTCGCCTCCCCAATCTAAAATCTAAAATCCTCAAGCCCCCGAATTTATCCGTGGGGTCGCCTCCCAAATCTAAAATCTAAAATCCTCAAGCCCCCGAATTTATCCGTGGGGTCGCCTCCCAAATCTAAAATCTAAAATCTAAAATCGAATGACCGATAGCGCGATCGAAAATTATAAGTTTTCACAGCAACTGCAATTGATATCTCCACAAGCAGCTACTTTTGATAGAGTGCAACTTAATTGCGAGTAGGTAAAATAAGCATAGTAGGATGCAACTAGCGGAGGGATGGATGATGAACGCAGTTATTGCTACTCTTGGCACTGCTCTCGGACTGAGCTCAATTTTTATCGGTTTGACCCCGGCGGTTCTCGCCCAACAAAGACTGCAACCAACGCCCCAATATTCGGAAACGACTTTATCTGGGGACTCGTTGAGGACTGTGGAGGACAGAACCTTAGACTCGGACTACCAAAACTTGATTGGTGAACCAGAAACGGCGGCTAATTCTGCTAGAGGGGAAAGAAGCTTGGGCGACAGATTTCGCCTCAAAATCGAGGGCCCATTGGAATTTATTACTACTCCTTCGGACGCCCAGCGTCAAGGAAATCCTTTACCTCCAAAACAAACCGACAGCGGTACAGAAGCGGGAGTTCAGCTTCAGCTAGGACTTTAGCAATTTTAAATGAATTCATTTGAAGCGAGCGATGGCGGAACCCAATTTTTGATTATCTCAGTTCTTGTGACTGCGATCGCTTTTTGATCTGAGTTTTATCACAAGTTTTGTGCGGTTTCGATCACACAAGGTTCTCTATTGTGAACCTAAAATTAGACCAATTAAACTTCCGATAAAGACCAATTAGCTACATATCTTTACAATATCGCATAAAACTGGCGGTGAAGGTGATGAGAAAGGCTCAACTGATCGATTATTTGCGGGGAGAGTTGGCAATATCGAATTCTGCGATCGCCGTTGCTCTCCGACACGGTGAACAAGATGCCAGCGAACTGCCCATGGTTCTGTGGCAGTACGGGTTAGTAACACTCGAACAATTAAACCTGATTTTTGATTGGATGGAAGCTCAGCCGACTTAGCAATTTAAAATCCTGAGTTAAAAAATATGGATATCGGATTGCAATTTTTTAACAAATAAAGCTTGGACAAACGGTCGTCGAAAAGTATAGGGTTGAGTGTTTAGGTTGAGGGTGGGTCTTATTTTGTCCCAATTAGAAAAATACAAATATACAGTAGGGACACAGCACTGCTGTGTCCTCATTTTTATTGTCGCTTAAAATAAACTGCTTTCATATCAAATCTGGCAGCCTCGGTATTAATATTACCCACAGCTTTCGAGACGGCAGTGCCGTGTCCTCCATACCATGTCGCTCGTGCAACCGGAAACGATATCAATCCCACATTCCGCACCCTGAACTGTCACACTACGAATTTTCGGAGTTTGGCGAAATTGAACTGGCGATCGCCAGTCCTATTTCCCACTTGTGTGTATAAAAAGTGACTATTTTGGTTCACAAAATTCCGCAAAAACCGATTGTGACAGTGGAGGGTGCGGAAAGTGGGATCAATTTGTCGAAGATGCGATCGCACTCGGCATCAAATAGAAGCTATAAAACAAACCCCAGCAACTTTTAGGCTGCCGGGGCTTGTCTTGTTTAATTTGGTGGCGGGAAGTGGATTTGAACCACTGACCTTCGGGTTATGAGCCCGACGAGCTACCAGGCTGCTCTATCCCGCGTCGCTTTATCTCTCTTTAGTGGTTTCCAAAAACAAAACCCTGAAACCTTAACGATTACAGGGTTCGCTTGAATTTGGTGGCGGGAAGTGGATTTGAACCACTGACCTTCGGGTTATGAGCCCGACGAGCTACCAGGCTGCTCTATCCCGCGTCGCTTTATCTCTCTTTCTAATATAAACATATCTTTCCGAAAATAGCAACCCCACAATCAAAAAAACTTTTTAGATTGTGGGAGGGGTTGCTGAAATCGGCGAGCGAGTCTCGATCGCCCTAAAGCATCGAAACTTCCCCGATCACCTCCAAGCGCTTGAACTCGCTGAGAGTCAGGTAAGTTTCCGAAAGAGTTTCGGCAATTGTCGGAGTAATCCACCCCAACTGCTTGAGCAAGTGAATCGCCACAGCAAATTGAGCGCGCTTTCCTCCATCCGTCACCTTAATTGCCAAGCCCATGCCTTCGCCAACGCGGCCAATGCACTGCACCCCTTCGGCGCCGGACTTGCTCACCAATTCCCCTTGAGTCAAGCGCATCAGTTCCGTGTCAAATTTGCCCTCACCGGCAACCATCATCGGGTGATGAGTCATAGCGCGGACAATCCGCTCCATCTCCACATTGTCGCCGGAAGCCAATTTAGCGTACAAAGAGGCCATTTGCCCCAACTGCAACAGATAGGTAGGAGCGCCACAGTCGTCACGAGCGCTGATAAACTCTTCGGCAGGCATTGCCAGCAACTCAGCCACTTTGCCCAAAATAAGCTGCTGGACAGGATGTTTGCGGCGTAAATAAGTGTCCAATGGCCAGTGCAGTTGCTGGCAGACAGCCAGCATTCCGGCGTGTTTGCCGGAACAGTTGTATTGCAGGGCGCTCTTTTTGCCTTCGGGAATGGGGCATTGAAGTTTAGAGGGGTCAATGTCGCAGCGCCACAGGACGTTAAATACCTGGCGCGATTGCTCGATCGTACCTTGATGGGAACTGCAAATAATCGCTAAATCTCGATCGGTCAATTCGTAGCGTTCTAAAGTGCCAGTCCCCGTCACCGCCAAAGCTTGAAAAGGCTTGAGTGAAGAACGGACAAATGAGGCCGTTTCCGAGTTACCAGCAACGGACAGAACGCGCCCGCGGTTGTCGCAGACAGCGGCCTGGGCGCGGTGCCTCGATTCCACAATACCTTCGCGCAGCAGTGTGACTTCCAGTTCGGGAGCTTGGGTTCGTTTTCCCCTTGTCATATCAATTTTAGATTTTAGATTTTAGATTGGGGCCGGTGGAAGTTATGAGTTGCGAGCTGCCAGTTAAGAGTTATAAAGTTAATCTTTCTGCGATCGTTTCTCACTCATGCACTCCGTGTGCGTTGTTGGCTGTGGGCGGCAATCTCAAAACTCAAAACTCCCTTCCATTCCCGATTACAAACAACTCCAAGTTAGTCCCCCGGCAACCAGCAACACTGTCAAACCATAAAATGTCTGCCGCAGACGCCTGAGAATTGGTTCTAGTTGGTAGTTGACAATCAACTGATCTTGAAGCAAAACTTCGGGAGTTTTAGGCCAAGATTGACAATCGTACCAACCAGACTCTTCGTAGACGACCGTGGGATTTGAAAGGCGCGATCGCACGTAGAACCAACCCAAGTAGAGCCGCAGCAAAGCTAATCCTAGAATAAAACTGGCACCTGCGGCACCGCTGAGGACAAACTGAGCTGGATACTTGACAGGAGCAAAGCTAGAAGCAGCTATCGGCCCCGATACCAAGCAACTCCAAGCCCACACCCAAGCTAGTTTGGCTAGGTATCCGGGCCAATTGAGTGTTACCCAGCTAAAAAACCAGGATTCTTTAAGTTCTTGGTATTCATTGATCGGCCGCTGTTCTTGCGGAACGGGACAAATAGAAGCAGAAACGTTTTTCACATTAGCCATCCTCACGGCGTGGGGGAAAAGTCAATGCGTTCGGCGTGTCCCCAGAACGCTTCTAAATTGTAGAACTCCCGCTCTTGAGGCTTCAAAATGTGAATGATCGCGTCGCCGTAGTCCATGACGACCCAACTAGCATCTGATAGGCCTTGTGTACGCAGTGGCAAGCGTTGCCACTCTTCTTCCACTTGGTCTGCTATCGCTTGGGAGATGGCTCGTACCTGCACGTTGGAAAATCCGGTGATGATCGCAAAGTAGTCTGCCAAATAGCATACTTCTGCCACCCGGAGCAATACAATATCTACTGCTTTGCGGTCATCGGCTGCTTGGGCAACGGTCATGATCAGGCCACGGGCTTCCTCTGAGGAGGTGCCGTCCGTTGCTGTAGACTGGGCCCTGGAGTATTCGAGTTGGGTTAAATCAGACATTAAGTGTTTAATTTCCTAATTGATAGGGTAAGGGGAAATCGGTGCGCTATTCGCTTTCGATTGTTGGCAGTTTGAGACGGGAAATAGGAGTTAGGTTGAAGCCAAAAGTAAGGACAGAATTTCTGGTAAATTTTACTTTTAACTTGTGATTTGTTCGATCGACTGCTTCGTCGAATTTCCTGTTTCCGGCGATTCGCGGGCCATTTGCAGCGCCCAATTGCGGGTAAGTACGGTGCGGGGGTGGATGTAGCAGCGAGTTTCTAGCAAATATTTAAGAGAATAATCGCTAGTTTGCCACACGGCTGCATAAAGATTTTGCCAGCTTGCCTCACGCAGTGCTTCTAGTTGGGCTGTGTTGCCGCGGCTTGGCTCTATGGTATCTGCTATGAATACGGTACAACTGAGCTGGCTCATTTTTGGTCGGCCGAGGGTGTGATTGGCGATTGCGTCCAAAATTTCTCGATCGACCACCCCGAATTCGTCTCTGGCGACGATCGCGCTGGCGTCTGCGTGCAGCAAATGCGGGTGTGCTTCCAACACTGAGTCTAACTCTAAACCTTCCTTCTGGGCCATTTGTAGCAGCAGTTGAGGTTTGAAGTATTTTGCCAAATCGTGCAACAAACCGGCCGATCGGGCTTTTGCTTCGTCGAGGCCGTAATGGCGAGCCAAGTCACCTGCTACCTGTTCGACTCCGAGGATGTGTTTGATGCGGGCAGCAGGAACGCGCTCAGAGAGCCAAGCTAGGACGTTTTCGCGCGCGGGTGCAAGTGTCAAATATTAACTCCGAAATTGTATAGTGTCTTTTATTTTAGCGTTTTGTTTCGATCGGCTGCGGTGTCGGGCACACAGGGGTGTGGTTACTTATGGGATGGGGAGGGGTGAAGGGGGCGAAGGGGGTGAAGGGGGCGATCGGCTTTACCTGAACAATCCAAAGATGTGTTAAAGTAAGTGGCTGTAACGACAAATTGTAGTTACAATATCTAGTGACAATCAAGGTATGGAATTTGAGTGGGATGAGACTAAACGTCTTACCAAACTTAGCAAACATGGAATTGACTTTATCGACGTTCCATTACTTTTTGATGGAGAAATCGTAACAGTTGAGGACGATCGATCAATCCTCAGTCTTTCATTTTTTGGTGGTTTATCTTAACGAGCGTTCGTTCAGTAGTGCTCGGAAAATCTTTTGCCACTGTAAGCACGGGCGGTTTCAAGCGCTTATCTTATTTCGGCAAAGGCTCCAATATTTTCTCCGCATGACTCGCTGCCACCGCCGCAAATAAAGCTTCATAATGATTCAAAGCTTCCTCAAATCCGTAATTCTCCACAGCATAATTTCTGCCTTGCTCGCCCAACGCATCCACCTTAGCAGGGTGCAAGTACAAATCCTCAACCGCCTCAGCCAAAGCCTGCGGATCTTCCGGCGCTACCACCACCCCGCCACCGCTTTGCTGCACTGCTTTTTGGGCCGTACCAGTTTCAGGAACCGAAGCCAAAATTGCCCGACCGCTGGCGAGAATTACTTGAATTTTTGAAGGCATATTGAAGTTAGTAACGCGACGCTTTTGTACTACTAAACTAACATCAGCAGCAGCTAACAATTCGGGCAATTTTTCTCGCGGTTCAAATGGTAGCAACATTACATTATTAGCTTTGTAAGTTTCGCAATCTTGTTGCAAGCGCGCCAAGGCTGTTGATTCCCCCACAATTACAAAAGCGATTTCGGGTATGTGTTTCAAACGAGCCGCTGCTTGGACAACTGTTTGCAAGCCTTGAGTTAGGGCAATATTGCCTGCATAGAGAACGACAAATTTGCCCTTGAGTTTGTGAGTTTCTCGAAATGAGTTACTTTCCTTGGGTAAGGGCCGAATGAAATTGACATCAACCCAATTGGGAACGCAAACTATTTTTTCGGGGGGTACTCCCTGAGAATGCAATTTTTTGACAAAACCGCTGTCGATGACGCTGACTTGGCTGGCTGTGCTGTAGGCCAATTTTTCCAAAGCGTCAGCAATGCGAACTAGCAGTCCGTTTTTTTTGACCAAGCCGACGCGCACGGCTGCTTCTGAGACGATATCCTGAACGTTGAGGACGATCGGGCAAGCGCGAATCCAGCCGTAAAAGGCGACTGGGACGCAAATCGGTAAAGGGGGCATTGTCGAGAAAATCACGTCGGGACGCCAGCCTCTGAAAGCTTGGACGGCGCTGGAGACAACAAAACTGCCGTCTAGCACAAGTCGGTCTAGGAGGCTGGGGTGGGGGCCGTTGACGCGCAGATAGCTGCGCTGAATTGTGACACCGTTGTGTTCTTCTGTGAGGTAAAATTTGCCCTCATATTGCGGATAAATCCGGCGCTGCGGATAGTTTGGCATTCCTGTGACGACTCGGACTTGGTGGCCGCGCTTGACTAAGCCTTGCGCTAGTTCTGTCATCAGGGGGGCAATGCCGATCGGCTCTGGATAGTAGTTATATGAATAAATTAGAATACGCATAATATTTATTTTGAAGCAAATTGTCCTCCAGCCGCGTGCATCGAGCCTGTACCCGCAGAATTGCAGAGGATGTGGTTGGATTCCGGGTAGGACAATAGGGGAGCGAGGGGATCTTCCACTCCTTGCGAAAGAAGCCGCCCTGACCGGGCGGGTATCGGGCCATCAGGTAATGTTTTTTCGCATTACCAGGCAGTTTCGGCGATCGTCGGTACGGATATACCGAAGGTCGTCTGTGAGCTTGTACATGAACACCAGTCCCCTTTCTCCCTCTCTGTCCAAAGGATCGCGCTGCTCTTGCATGATTGAGTGCAGCTTTGCTTCTAAGTTGAAGGGTTGACCCCTGTCCCAAATCCTAATTTCTAAATAATCGGCAAACACTTTTACCTCAATGTCGATGGGCGTCGTGGGGGGCAAGTTCTGGTGAGCGTGGCGGACAGCGTTTGTAAAGCCTTCGTTGATTATCAGCCGACACTGCCACCAGAAATCCGCTGGTATCATGGGCAAAACGATATTCTCCAACCATTCCAAAACGGATGTTAAAGCATTCAGGTCTGTTTCAACCTGCAGGTGCCACTCGGCCTTTGGTTGCTTGTCTTTCATCTTTCTTCCCCCTGGTCGGCCCCCACCACCGCTGTACTCAGCGCCGGAGGGAGAGAAAAAGGAGGGCAAGGTCTTGGCAACATATTAGTTAAGTCAAGCTTGAGTTGAAGAAGCCCGTTTTGCCTCAAGGTGAGCATTCCTTTCGCACCATTTACTCGCACAGCAAATGAGAGACTTCCGATACTGTAATCCGCCTCGGTAGGGCGTTTAAATAGGGAAAATTCCCGAGTCAGCTTGCGAGGAAGTGATTTAAGCTTCGACCGTGTTAGGAGTCGCTACTTTTCTAAACACAGGTGAGTTCTTCTCGTCCTCGAAAATTATGCTGGGCTCATTTGAGTATGACCTCGAACTCGCCAATTGCTAATTATTAATGCTCTGATTGCAGAGCTGGCAACTAGCTGTGTATTTTCTTGGCGTGTGAATTTTAACACTTAATGCTAACGTAGGTATCGCTAGTGATCGTCTGCTTGACTAAGTATCGAGTTCGAGTTCCCGCCCCCCGTTGGCAACAGCACCTCAAAGTTCAGTGGTGGGTTGTTGAGGGTTCCTACACAGCGCCACTATTTTTGTTAAACAGGACTGTTACAGTTTTGACAATTAGTTTGAGGTCATACACCAGGCTCCAGTTTTGTTGGTATTTTAAATCTAAACGGATGACATCTTCAAAATCGCGGACTTGAGAGCGACCGTTGACTTGCCATTCCCCTGTCATCCCAGGTTTGACATCCAAACGTTGCCACTGAGGGACTTCGTAGCGCTCAACTTCGTCTGGGGTAGGCGGTCTAGTGCCGACTAGACTCATTTCGCCTTTGAGCACGTTCCAAAACTGCGGCAGTTCATCAAGGCTGGTTTTGCGTAAGATGCGCCCGACCTTGGTAATCCGCGGGTCGTTGTCATTTTTGAAAAATGCGCCAGAAGCCTGATTTTTGATTTGGGCTTTCATGGCTTCGGCGTTGGTACACATCGATCGAAATTTCCAAATCCGAAATTGTCTGCCCATCCAGCCACAGCGGGTTTGACCGAAAAATATCGGGCCTGGATCGTTGATAGTGATAGCTGCAGCTATGGGTACGAGCAAAATTCCTGTAATTATCAAACCGACTATTGCCCCAACAATGTCTATCAGCCGCTTCACCCACGATTGCACTGAGGGGTGGGTCATCGGTAGCTGATTGTCCGAGGGCTTGGTCTCTGTGGGAGTTGAGGTTGCAGAGGGCTGCTCGATCGTCAGCACTTGATCTAGGCTGGTGAGAGCAAATACTGCCATCACCTGCGGCTTGAGGCTTCGGAGCACCAAGTCGCTACCACGCTGTTTGGCAAATTTCAGATTGCTGACTAAAGCACCGATCCCGCTACTGTCGATGAATGTCGTCTGACTGAAGTCTAGGACAATCTTGCTGGGAACGGTGGTGCTTTCCGAAAAAAGTTGCTGGCAGGTTGTCTTGAAGTTTACAGCTTCAAGTACGCTCAAGCGCACGGGTATGTGAACTGAGGGAATTTCGTCCGAGTACGTTACCCGAAAATCTGCCTCTGGGGTTTGACTGACCATGAAGTCCTGGTTTCAAATTTCAAGCTTATGTCTTTAGCCTATTCTGTCCTAGCAGCTCCACCTTTACCAAATATTATGGTTAACAAAAGGCTAGCTTTATACAAACTTTACAAAAACGCCTGCAAACTCGCCCGCCGAGAATGATATCAAAGGCAAAAATAGACTTAAGTCTACCAGTGCCAGTTTTGGCCCAAAGATTTTTGAACGCAGTCGCGGCCCAACTTTAACATCGGAATCAAGATTTTTGTGGATTCAGGCCGATTAATCTTGTCGTTAATAATTTTCGTGCCTGTCTTGCACCGGATAGCCATCGCAGTTAACAGTTAACAGCTAACACAGAAGTCAACAGTTAACGGTTAACTGGAAAACCCCCGTAACAAGCGTCGGGGGATGAGGTTAAGAATTGTAGACGTTTTCTGACTGGGAGGTTTCGCGGGTGATGGGTTTGACTTTGGCTTTGGCTTTGGCTGCGTTGCGTTTGAGGGCCTGGAGACGAGCTTCGTATTTAGCCCGCTGCTGTTTTTTGGAGGTTTGCTCGATTAAGGTTTTTAAGGCGCTGCCGAGGCTTTTGTAGGCGTTTGGGAGAGTGTAGCCGAAGCGGGTGGCCAGGGCCAGGGCTTTTTCGTCGGCGTCTATTGCTTCTTTTAAACTTTTCTCTCCGTTGTTTTTTTGGAAAAGTCTCCAGCCGGAGACGCCACACAGGGATAGGGCTAATAACAGCAGCAAACCGTCTTGCACCCAAAGTTCGCCGACGGCGCCGCCTAAACCAATGGCGAGGGCTGCCATTTCCCAACCGTCTCTGGGGATGGTGTCGTTTTGAATTCTGGCGACTTCGTGCCAAAATAGGAGGTTGCGCTGATCCATTGCTAGCTGTTCCCAGCGGATCAGGTCTATTTGGATTTCTACCTGGTCTTTGCCTATTTCTTCGCTGCGGATCAGGGTAGGATTAACTTCTATTGTTTTTTCTACTGTTACCCAACTTTGGAGTTCTGGGGGCAGTATGTTTTTCAAGCGCCGGATCTCACTCATCTCGGCTCTTGCTGTAGAGGTTGCATAGGATGTCATAGCTCCGGCCTATTGATTTTCCAAAGGTTAATATGTGTCTATTTCTGGAGTATAGCAAACCTTTAATGCAAATATAGTCTAGCAACGGGGGTCGATCGACTAATACTGGCAATTTTACTTGATTTTAGTCTCAGGGGGCGATCGCAACTGCCGACTCGATCCTTGATTTTCGACTATTTCATCAACAGTTCGATTTCTTGTCGCAATTTCGACCAAGCCGACAAAACTTCCGGCTGAGAAGTTATGCCTTTTTGAACTAAAACAACTCCGTCAAATACTTCAGAAAATCCCTACAAACCTCGCCGTAGAGATTCATCGGCAAAACGCACTCGCCCCCGAACTCTACCTCTGTCAATCGGAGCTTTTAAATTCTTATGCTGTAAATGCCACAAGTCATAATCGACAGCTAATTTTGTAAAAAGGGCGACAACTTAATCCGTGTAATATGAGTCGAAAACCTTGTTTTATAGTCCATTACGGGATATCTCTTTAGGGCAAATAAAGTCATTTAACTCTTCTTTTTGTCCCAACATCCTCTCTTTTTTTGCCTCGTTTAACATTCATTTTTTTTTCTTTTTTTGCTACATGAGCGCGATCGCCCACAGTTTGGTGTTCGAGCGCCCACAGTAGCGAGTCGGAGCGCCCGCTGCTGGCACTAACTACTGGTGTATCCCCTTTCCTTCTTGCAGTGGATCTTACCACTTTTCGGGGATTTACACACATCAGTCAGACGCGATTTAAATGATTAAAGTGACTTGAGAAGACCACTTTCCAACTGATAAATTGCTGCCATGATTCCGCTTTCAGGATTTGTGAGCAGCGACTTTTTGACATCTTTCAAGTATTCTACAATGTGTTCCCGCAAAATCGGTCTTTCTACTTTAACTGTGTGATTGTAATCCCACAAATCCCAGATGATAATCCCGATGCCGACAATAGGGTCGATTAAACTTACTCCCAATTGACTAGCCACTGTACCGCCTGTTTTTGTTGCTACCTTGGCGGCAGCTTTGCTGGCAACTTTTGCCGTAACTTTGCTGCCAACTTTAGCTGCTACTCCCAAAATTAAGGGTTTAGCAATTAAGTAACCGCTACCGCCAACTAATACTTTTAATGATAAATTCGAGACGTTTCCTTTGTCGCTAATTGTGGTGGCAATATCGTTCAGATATTTGTCCCACTGTACTTGCGGTATATTATAACTGTTTTGAACTACTTTCACATTCTTGCTAACTTCGGATATATACAAATTAGCAGTATCTTGAGTGATTAATTGAAATCGCAGTTGAGCGTTTTTGGGTACCAGTACGCGGTTAGCAAATTCTCTTTGAAAGTCTTCGGTTAATTTTTCAGAAACAACACGAGATGCTGCTGTCATATCAAATCTGTTGAGTACGGCAGATTTCACGAAGTTAAAAGGTACGGTAAACTCCATCTTTTTTTGAGTGAAGTAATCAAAGTACCAATCGAGGAAACTATTGTCTACTCGTGCAATTACTTCGCTTTCCCATTTGTCCAACTCTTTTGATGCGAAAGTTTCGGCAGTTATATGGGATTGTTGGATAGCGTTTTTAATGTCTTGGTTGACTTTGCTGAAATCGTGTGGAGGCGAGACTACAACTGCTGTGGTTCCGGTATTTGTTAGTGACTGGGAAATTAGAAAGTTACCTAATAGGGGAATGATGACTACTAGAATTACGATCGTCCAAATCATCGGTGTCACAGTTTTGATAAACTGACCGATAACTCTGAGACGTTCTGTTTTCTCTGAATAGCTAATTTCTTCCTTGTCTTGACTCATGGCGGTTTCTCAACTGATGAGAGTTGGGCTAGTTTCGATTATAGGCGATCGTACTTGCGATCGTGTTACGGGCCTGTGGCCTGGGATTCTGGAAAAGTTGGGGAAAAGTGCACGTGACCAAAGCTAGCCCAAAGGAAATTGATTCAAAAGTACGATCGCACACTTCATCCGCGTTCATCTGCGTCAATCCGCCTACATCAGCGGTTCCCAAAAAAATAAGGTGAGCAAAGCCCACCCTACTATCTTACTAAAAACGATTAAACCTTCGCTTCATTCTTCACCAAATTACCCCAACCCAAATCCTTCAGCGAATTATTCCGGCGCAACGGACGAGTCACCAACTCCAAAATATCCCGCGCATTACCAAAGCCGTGAATCTGAGCAAAAGTAAACTCAACAGACCACTTAGTATTAATTCCCCGCGCTTCCAAAGGATTAGCGTGAGCCATACCAGTAATCACCAAGTCAATATTCTGCTCGTAAATCCGCTGCAACTGATTGTAATTATCTGGTTTTTCCACAATCCGAGGAGTAGGAACTCCCATCTCGTGACAAGTCTTTTCTAACAAAGCCAATTCAGCCGCCTGATAGCGCTTGTCCATGTAAGGAATGCCGATTTCCGGGCAAGTCATGCCGCAGCGAATCAAGAAACGTGCTAAAGAAATCTCTAGCAAATTGTCGCCCATAAAGAAGACAGATTTGCCGCGAATTATTTGCAGGTAATCTTCCAAACCAGCCCAAATTTGCGCTTCCCGTTCGTCCAAACCTTTTGGTTCAATTCCCAACACTGAGCAAATCTTTTCAATCCAAGCGCGAGTTCCGTCAGGGCCAATGGGGAATGGCGCACCAATTAGCTTACACTTGCGGCGGCGCATCAACGTAGAAGCAGTGCGCGACAAGAACGGATTCATGCCCGATACATAATAGCCTTCTTCCAATACTGGCAATTCAGTGTAGCGCTTGGAAGGAAGCCAACCAGAAACCTTAATTCCTTGCTTCTTCAATTCTAAGGTTAGCTGAGTAACAACCGGATCGGGCAAAGAACCGAAAAGTACCAGCGGTGTGTGCTTGACATATTCCGATTCATCTGCTGCAACTTCCTCTTTTTTCTTGCCGAAATTCAGCAGTTGAGAGATAGCATTGCGTTCTTGTTTCTGAGATTCCATCACGGGCGCTTTCTCAGGACATTTAGCAGCCATCGCTGCTAAAACGGTATCTTCCCCTTGAGTAAAAGCGTAATCCAAGCCGTTAGCGCGCGCTGTGACGATGGGAATGCCAATTTCTGCTTCGAGTTTCGGTGCTAACCCTTCCAAATCCATTTTGATGATTTCGGTGGTGCAAGTGCCGATCCAGACAATTACACTGGGGTTACGATCGCGCTTAATTTGCAAGCACAGTCGCTTCAACTCATCATAATCGTTTAACTGAGCGGAAATATCGCCTTCTTCCAACTCAGCCATGGCATAGCGAGGCTCAGCAAAAATCATCACGCCCATTGCGTTTTGCAAGAAATAGCCGCAAGTCTTAGTACCAATTACCAAGAAAAAGCTATCTTCAATTTTTTGATAAAGCCAAGCTACGCAGCTAATTGGACAAAAAGTGTGATAATTGCCTGTTTCGCATTCAAAGTTTAAAGCTTCCGGTTCATTAGTAGTAATAGCAGTCATATCTCAAATCTTCTCCCTTTAAATTGTTTTTCTTCTCGAACAGGACTTGCGGCGGAACGAGGAAACACCTGGATTTTGCGAGCGTCTTGGTGCAATCGCCCAGGAGAGGAATAGGTTGTTTTTCCCCTCGATGACGAACAGGCGCAGTGGCGTGAAAACACCTGTGAAAGCGCGATTGCGACGCACAGCGAACAATAAATAGAAATACCTATTTTTGGGCTAATTCCTGTGAAAAATAGATGCAACCACTCAATATTTCCGCAGCAGTCGCAGCATCCCAAATTCTGGCTAAAAAATTCTGCGCGAGGGCATACAATCCCTCACAGCAGGGATTTAGTTTACTTCAACTTGCTAAGGCAAAAAGCCTTTTGGCAGTTGTGAGTTGGAGCTCATTAAAAATTAACAACTCGCAACTCACAACTCACAAATAGAGCGGGAAACTTCAAGACTAGAAGAGATGCGGGCGATCGCAACAACCTCACTTAAAATCAGATAAAAAGCCGGAAATTTCTTCATCCTCATCGTCGGAATCCAAATCGCCGAGACCTAGAGCATCTAAATCATCTTCGTCAGGATCTCCGGTAGTTGCTTCCCCCAGATCGTCAAGTCCGAGATCGTCGAGGTCGTCCTCATCAGATACAGAGAAATCGTCAATACCGTCATCGTCCAAGTCGCCCAGATCCATATCTAGGTCATCTGAGGTCGCTGTCCCAAAAGGATCGGGTATTTCTTCGGCGACAAACTCTGCATCTTCTTCCCCAAACGGATCGGAAATCCCCGCTTCGAGATCTCCAGAGGTCAAAGTCCCAAATTGTGAGGCTTCATCTTCCTCGTCATCGCCGAGATCGAGACCGCCCAAAGCCAAGGCTTCTTCTTCCTCGTCATCGCCGAGGTCGAGACCGCCCAAAGCCGAGGCTTCTTCTTCCTCGTCATCGCCGAGGTCGAGACCGCCCAAAGCCAAAGCTTCTTCTTCCTCATCGTCGCCCATATCAAAGTCAGATACGGCGTCTTCCTCATCGTCGCCCATATCAAAGTCAGATACGGCGTCTTCCTCATCGTCTTCGAGACCGAGACCGTCCAAAGCCGAGGCTTCTTCCTCGTCATCGCCCATGTCGAAGTCGGAGACCGCTTCTTCCTCGTCATCGTCCATGTCGAAGTCGGAGACCGTTTCTTCCTCGTCATCGTCCATGTCAAAGTCGGAGACCGTCTCTTCCTCGTCATCGCCCATGTCGAAGTCGGAGACCGCTTCTTCCTCAAACTCATCGAAGGATTCCTCCTCTGAGCTCAGTGCTGACGCTGCTGCCAGACCTGCTGCTCCGGCGACTCCGGCGACTACTCCGGCTGTTGCCAAGGCAGCACCGCCCAATTTATTAGATTTGGCTGCGGCGGGTGCTGCAGTTGCAGTTTGAGCTGCGGCGGGTGCCGCAGTGGCAGTTCGAGCTGCGGCGGGTGCTGCAGTTGCAGTTTGAGCTGCTGTGGGTGTTGGAGATTTACCGGCCGTCTGCGGCGCGATATTTGAGGGCATACCCAGCGCGATGTCCGGGTCAAAATTGAGTCCCAACACTTCGATCAGGCTGTCTGCATCCGGCTTGAGTTTTGAGAAGGGCAGCATTAATTGCTGGAGTTCCGGCTCCAGGGCAGCCGCAATTCCCAGGATGAGGTAAGAAACAGGCCTTTTCCCGCCGTCGGGTGTGGCGACCGTGTTCTCAGCCGTCATGTGCAGGAGCAGCCAAGCCCGATTTACCTGGTAGTAGTCCAACCACTTCTGTTTGAGAGCAACTGAAAAAGTATCAAAAAAAGCCATAACCTCTTTATCCTCATCCTGATCGCTAGACCTATTAAACCATCATCAGGTCTAGCTCATCTTCCTCCTTCTTGACCACTGGTTGCACTGGATTTAGATAAAAATCTGAAAGTAAGGCAAATAATTCGCGATCGGGCGTGTCGTTGGGCACTACTCCTTCGGGCATTGCCAAAATCTGGTCAGCGATGTTGAGGTAGTAATCGCAGACGTAGTTGAGGGAAGGATCGCTTTCGGCCATCTCAAACAATGTTTTGCCTTTGACGCGAGAAACGCGGATATCTTCAATCAGGGGCAGCACTTCCAGCACCGGCATCGGTACAGAGTCAATGTACTTGTCGATCAAGTCGCGCTTTGAGGTGCGGTTGCCAATTAAACCGGCGAGCCGCAACGGGTGAGTGCGGGCTTTTTCGCGGACTGAGGCGGCGATGCGGTTGGCTGCAAATAAAGCGTCGAACCCGTTGTCGGTAACAATCATGCAGTAATCCGCGTAGTTTAAGGGGGCTGCAAAACCGCCGCACACTACGTCACCGAGTACGTCGAACAGGATGATGTCGTATTCGTCGAAGGCATTGAGTTCTTTGAGCAGTTTTACGGTTTCACCGACTACATAGCCGCCGCAGCCAGCTCCTGCGGGAGGGCCGCCTGCTTCTACGCAGTCAACGCCGCCGTAGCCTTTGTAGATGACATCTTCAGGCCAAACGTCTTCGTAGTGATAGTCCTTTTGCTGAAGGGTGTCAATAATTGTGGGGATCAAGAAGCCAGTGAGGGTAAATGTGCTGTCGTGCTTTGGATCGCAACCGATTTGCAAAACTTTTTTGCCGCGCTTGGCTAGGGCAACGGAGATGTTGCAGCTTGTTGTCGATTTACCAATTCCACCTTTTCCGTAAACTGCTAGTTTCACTCTTGGTTCTCCTATAGGTTTCTATCAAAACGATGAGGGCTGGGTTTTCATGCTTTTTTTTGATCGCCCAATTGTTATAGCCCAATTGCAATAGCCCAATTGCAATTCCCTTACTGTCAGTCGATTTGAGATTTCAAATTTGAGATTAAAGAATGGACTCCACAGATGAATCTGGGGCTTCTCTCTAACTAAAATTTTCTATCTCGACGACTTTTGTTTGGGGCTTGTATCCGTCTTTGGGTTAGGCCAATTTTGGACTCGGCCCTTAGTCACCTCGTTGAAAGCATTATTAGCTAACTTGCGATGAAAGGAAAGGGGGCGTCTAAATGAAAATGCTAGTAAATTTGTTTATTTTGCATCTTTGGGAATCTTAACTGGTTTTTTGATATAAAAATCTATTTTTAGATTATTTTTAGATTTTAAATTAATTTTAGAATACTTTCTTAATATAAAGAGGTACAAAAACAAAACAAAAATTAACTTCTCAAACAATCTGGGCTTTTGGCTTTGGGGCTAGGATGCAGGCAGTTGATGGCTTGTGCGGGTAAGTGGAACGGTCATAAACGCGCTAGTGGATGAGGCAAACTCGAAGTGAGTTCGGATCAGTTGGGTCAGGGGAGAGCAAAGTGATGGGATTTTAGATTTTAGATTTTAGATTTTAGATTGGCAAACATTGACTTTGCTGGGGTTTCGGGTGTTTTGTAAAAAATTGTGAATTTTTAGGAAATGGTGGGGAGTCGGAGAGTGGGGGAGTGAGTCGGGAAGAGGGAGAAAGTTATGGGATTTTAGATTTTAGATTGGCAAACATTGACTTTGCTGGGGTTTCGGGTGTTTTGTAAAAAATTGTGAATTTTTAGGAAATGGTGGGGAGTTGGAGAGTGGGGGAGTGAGTCGGGAAGAGGGAGAGTGGATGGGGAGAGTGGGGGATTGGGAGAATATCATGTCTTCCCCATGACTACTGATACCAGTTGAAAAAAAGAATGCAACTGTAGGCCCGTGATCCAAACCACGAGCTTAATGAGTCATTTCCAATTCTTCAATTCTTCAATTCTTCAATTCTTAAATCTAAAATCTAAAATCCTATGACTGCTGACTAATGACCACTGACGATCGGAATCTCGATCGCAAATTCAGTGCCCCGTCCAGCTTCCGAAACGCAATCGAGTCGCCCCCCGTGCTGTTCGACAACTAAATGGTAAGAAATCGACAGTCCCAACCCAGTGCCCTTGCCGACTGGTTTGGTAGTAAAAAACGGGTCAAATAATTGGTGGCGAATCTCATCCGGTATGCCCCGCCCGTTGTCGGAAATGCGGATCGCGACAAAATCGCCGCCAACAACTTCAGTACGAATTTTAATTGTGGGAACAGTCAATGGAGAATTAGGATTTGACGGGGGTGAATTTTTCGCATTTCTCGCCGCCCATTCCCCTTTCTGGATTTCTTCATCCAAAGCATCAATAGCATTGCCGATAATATTCATGAACACCTGATTGATCTGACCGGCACAGCACTCGATGTTGGGCAAATTGCCGTATTCTTTAATAATGTGAATAGTTGGATGTGCGCCGTGGGCTTTGAGCCGGTGCTGCAAAATCAACAAAGTGGTTTCAAGTCCCTCGTGAATATCAACGAGCTTGATGTTAGATTGATCCGATCGCGAAAAATTACGCATCGACACAACTATTTGGCGGATGCGCTCGGTTCCTACTTGCATAGAAGACAGGATCTTAGATAAGTCTTCTACCAAAAAATCGACTTCCATATCTGCTGCTGCTTTCCGAATTTCCGAGACGGGTTCGGGATAGTGCTGCTGGTAAAGTTGCAACAGTTGGAGCAATTCTTTGATGTAGTGGCTGGCGTGGGAAAGGTTGCCGTAGATAAAATTAACAGGGTTGTTAATTTCGTGAGCGATACCGGCAATCATTTGTCCCAAAGAAGACATTTTTTCGGTTTGCACCAATTGAGTTTGAGTTTGCTGCAACTTTCGCACAGTTTCCTCTAATTGCTGCGCTTGATTTTTCAAGCAAGTTTGCTTTCGCCGCAGGACTTCTTCAACTCGCTGGCGCTTGATAATATCCCGTCTCAACAATTCATTTGATTCTAAAAGTTGAGCGGTGCGTTCTTCAACTTGTTGTTTTAAGTCGTCGTGAGCTTGGCGCAGAGCTTCTTGAGCCCGCTGCCGCTCTAAAATTTCTTGCTGCAAAAGTTCGTTGGCTTTCTGCAATTGGGTGGCTCGATCGTCCACTGCTTGTTGCAACAGCTCGATCGTCCCATACATTTCAGATTGGTTAAAAACTTGCGGCAAACTTGTCTGAGACACAACGCCCAAAAGTTCTCCCTGGTTGCCAACTACTACCAAACGACGGACGCAGTGGCGCTGCATGGACTGGTGGACACTCCAGAGGGAATCGGCGGGAGATATGCAAAATAAAGGCGCACTCATGGCCCTTGCTGCTGGGATTTCGGAGAGGTTTAATTCGAGGGCGTGAAACTGCACGATGTCGCGCTCGGTGACAATGCCGATCGGAATTTGATAATTTTGTGTTGGTGCGATCGCCCGATCAGGATGCTGAGTTGGCTCTTGGACAATGACGACGGAACTAACTCGATGCTTGACCATGAGCTGGGCTAAATCGAGGGCTGAGGCAGTTGTTGGGGCCCAAATGACTTCTTTCGTCATCACATCTGCTGCACAGCGCAAATTGGTTAGCAAGTTAATCGGTTGCAGAGCTTCGTGAATGGCTTCGCGGGTGATGATGCCGACAAGTCGCGAGTCGTCGTCCACTACGGGCAAATGCCGGATGGAGTGCTGGCGCAACGTGAACATAGCTGTGAAAATATCTTGAGACTCGGATTGTTTGAGGGTAATGGGCGATCGAGTCATTACGTCAGCAATTGTCAGTCCGACTGTACAAGCTGCGACGGTAGTTAGCTTGACGATATCCCGTTCTGTAAAAATGCCGATCGGGCGATTATCTTCGACGACTAATACGCAACTGCGCTTGGCTGCGCTAGCAACAGCGTTTTGTTTTTCGCCACAAAGGTGACAGGAGACGCGCATCGGGTTCATGAGAGCCAACACCTGGGCGATCGGGGTTTCTGGAGCCACGGTGAGGGGGTGGCGGTCGATCGCCCTATCTAAGGGCGAGGAGTAGATTGGCCGGCTGTTGGGCCGTCCAGCGGGTTCTGATGATGTAATTACCGACAAGTGCGGGGCTGAATCTCGGAAATGTTGTAATTGTTCTTCTTGTAGCATGATTATTAATTTTACTTAATGAGTTGTTACAATTTTGGAGACTTGGGTTGGCAGACTTAGCATTAATTAAGCGAGTGACAGATGCTTGATCGCCTAAAATCTGATTGCTAGAACACTCTTATTTAATTTTTATTTTTTAAATCCTATGTCGTGGACTCCCTTAAGTCATCGAATTCATCACTTGCCGCTGATCCTTGCGGGCCCGATTTTGCGCCGGACTGAAAGTCGGGCCGTGACAGTTTGGCTGGCTCTGAAAGCACCCCGCCAAGTCGAACTCAAGGTTTATTCGACGGAGGGCGGAACCGGCGAAATTGTCGATCGGCCATTGCTGCAAGGTGCGAACTCTACCGTACAGCTCGGCAAATACCTGCACGTAGTCGCGGTGACTGCTAAACCAATTAATAGCAATGTCTTGACATCTGGGGAAATTTATGCTTATGACATCAAGTTTGCGGGGAGTAGCGAGTCGCCGTCGGCGGGTGCAGTCCCAGAAAATGAGAAAGAAAATCTCATTTCTTGCCTGTGGCCTGCCACTCCTGATTTATCGGCTTTGGGGCCGGAGACGATTAGTTATTTCGCTCACCAGTTGCCCACTTTTGCCCTGCCGCCACAGGATTTAAACTATTTGCGTATCGTTCACGGTTCTTGTCGCAAGCCCCACGGAGACGGCAGAGATGCGCTGCCAATCTTGGATAATTCGATCGAACAGTTTGCAGGTACGGCAAATAGCAGGCCCCACCAACTGTTTTTAACCGGCGACCAAATTTACGGCGACGACGTGGCCGATGCGATGCTGTGGGCTTTGACGGATGCTGGCGATACCCTGTTGGGCTGGGAAGAGAGTCTACCCCTGATGGATGATGCCCAAATTAAAAAGAATTTGTGTATCAGTATACCTAAAAATTCGGCAAACGAAAATGCAGGTGGCCAAGAGAGGGAAATTTTTAGAGAGTCCCCTATTCAGAAACCATCTGATGCTGAATATGAGTCCAAAAAACCAATTGAGTTAAAACCGGGGACTCGCAGCGATATTGCCAGAGATTTTGGCGGCTTTACGGCGATGTTGGTAAATAAACCCGCCAATGCTAAAAGTCACTTATTTAGCTTGGGCGAATATTATGCGATGTATTTGTTAGTTTGGTCGCCGGTACTCTGGTGTACGAGTTTTCCGAAGGGTAAGGATATTTGCCCAAATTCTAAGCAGGCAAAAGTCTGGGATAGAGAAGTTGTTGAACTTGACGGTTTTGCTCGCAATTTGTGGAGAGTGAGGAGGGCGCTAGCGAATATTCCTACTTATATGATTTGCGATGACCATGATGTTAGCGACGATTTTTATTTGAATCGAGAGTGGTGTTACCGGGTGCTGGGAAAGCCACTGGGCCGGCGGGTGGTGCAGAATGCTTTGCTTGCTTACGCTGTGTTTCAGGCTTGGGGAAATACGCCTGCACAGTTCGATCGCGAAAAACCGGGAGATAAATTATTAAAGGCGGCTGAAAAATGGTCGGCTTCGGCGGGGACTGATGTTTCTGCTTGGGAGGAGGCGGCTTCGTATTTGGGAATTCCAAAACTCGATCCGAAAACTCATTTGCCTAAGTTGAAATTAGATGAAGATGTTTTTATTTTGGATCGAGATGACGAGGGTGTAAATGAGGTTTTGAATTGGCATTTTATTGTGAGAAGTTTTAAGCATGAGGTGATTGTGCTGGATACGCGGAGTTGGCGGGGGTATCCGGTGAAAAGCGCGATCGATCCGCCGATGCTTTTGACTCACAAAGGTTTTGAGGAGCAAATTCAGCAGCCTTTGCAAGAAACTAATTTGCTGAATAAAACTGGGGAGTTTGAGATTGAGGCGACGCTAGTAGTTGTGCCGACAAATTTGGTTGGTTTGTGGATTATTGATGCGGTGCAAAAGCGGGATGTGGAACAGGGGAAGGTTTTTAATAGCGATGCGGGGGATGCTTGGAATTTTCACGAGTTGGCTTTTGTGAAGCTGTTGTCGGAGTTTTTTAAGCAGCGCGATCGGGTGATTGTGTTGAGCGGGGATATTCACTATGCTGCTGCTGTGCGGCTGAGTTATTGGTCTGATTGTCATTTTGGCGATTCTCGATCGAATATTGAGCCTTTGAATCTGGCGAATTATCAATCAAATTGTCACTATTCTGTGTTGGCGCAGTTGACTGCTAGTGCTTTTATCAATGAAGAGTGGAAAACGCATTTAATTCATACTAAGATTAAGTCGCTGCTTCCTGAGCGATCGCACGAATGTTTGGGATGGAATGAGCCGCTGGAATTAATGAAAATCCCCAGGAGTAGCAGAAAGAAAGCTCTGGAGGCTGCTGTTAGGAATAGACAATCTCTGCCTGATTGGGGTTATCGAATTGACTGGATTAAACGGCAAAGAGCTCGGGTGTTTTTGCTGCTAGAAAAGGGAACTCCGTCAGATAGAACACATAAAAATAAACAATTGTCATTCCTGCGTAGGTTGTGGAATTTTATATCGCTGTTGTGGCGCAATCGCTGGCTGCAAGAGGGTGATGAGATTGTGGGATATAGCAATATTGCGATCGTCAGTTTTCAGTGGCCTGCGGATAGTGATGGGGAGAAAGCGGTGATCCAAAATGTTTATTGGCGGCCGCTTTGGGAGCCGAATAGTGTGGTTTACAGTCAATATTTTGTGCCGCTGGGATTGGATGAGGATGATTAGATTCCCGATTTCTTGAACAAGTCGGGGATTTGGATATGGGTACAATATTGTGATGAGTTTGTGGCAGTGTCCGCCGAGGGGAAACCCTAGTCTCATAGCTAAATTCGGTTGGAACTGAGATGTTACACCATTTTCAAGAACGGGCAAGATGCCCGTTCCACAAGAGATGAATTTTATTGTGGAACAGGCATCTTGCCTGTTCATAAAAGATTTATCGAGAATGGTGCAACATCTCAGTTCCCACTGAGATGTTACACCATTCTCAACTACCCATACTGCCAGCCACTAACAGTGATGTCAAAACCGTGCTTACGAGCTAAACTATGGGTACGATCGATATTAATTAACAGCCCCAACACTACCAGAGATAGCAACAAAGTTTCTCCAGTAGTCGCAGAATTTCCAGAGCCGGCCGACCTGCTCAATCAGTTCAAAGCCAGACGCAAAAAGTCGAGGGCAGACTTGGCAGATATGGAAGTCGTTTTGGACATATTAGAAAACCATCAGCACTAAAGTTGAGCGGAAAACTAACCTTGTTACTGTGCGATGAGCGTGAAACTCTTGATAGATATAGCAGAGAATAGCAAGCCCGTGACGAGATTTGAACTCGTGACTTCCTCCTTACCAAGGAGGTACTCTACCACTGAGTTACACGGGCATAAAAAATTAAGAATCTCCAATTAAAAAATTAATTTTTAATTCTTAAATTTTAACTGTTTATTAAATTGAGGTGGGCCGAGCTAGATTTGAACTAGCGTAGGCGTAGCCAGCGGATTTACAGTCCGCCCCCATTAACCGCTCGGGCATCGACCCATTTCCATCACAGTTATATATCCTAGCACCACAATCTTTATTTGCAACATTATATTTGAAACTCTAATCATTCAGTTAAGAACACATAAGTTAGTTAGCGGTAGACGGGAAAATTGAACACTGTTTAAGGTGTGCATTGCTACGTCTAGGCTGGGTGTCCGCCCGGAGCACCCTAAGTCTAGACTAAGAGGAAATCCCTAATTCACTAATTCCCCGGTTTCTTGCAGGGAGTGCAGGCGGCGGTAAATGCCTTGTTGACTCAAGAGTTCGTCGTGGCTGCCAACTTCGACGATTCTACCGCCGTCGAGTACGACGATCGCATCGGCTTCGCGAATTGTACTCAGTCTGTGGGCAATAATTATGGTGGTGCGCGTACCGAGGATATTTCGCATGGCTATCTGGATCGATCGCTCGCTTTCATAGTCCAAACTAGAAGTAGCCTCATCAAAAATTAACACATCCGGCTCCACCAACAGCGCCCTGGCAATCCCCAATCGCTGCCGCTGACCGCCTGACAAGCGCATTCCTCGCTCCCCGACAACGGTATAGTAACCTTGGGGCAACAGCCGCACAAAATCCTCTACTTTGGCAATGCGACAAGCATCCTCAACTTGCTCGAAAGTTGCATTTCTGTTTCCGTAAGTCAAATTTTCCAGCAAAGTACCGTTAAAAACGTCTACTTCTTGGTGGACAATGGCTAAACGCTGGCGGTAGCGAGTCACGTCTAAGCTGCGAATGTCTTCTCCGTCGATCAGAATGCGGCCGGAGTTTGGTTCAAAGTAGCGAAACAGAAGTTTAACTAAAGTCGATTTCCCGGAACCCGATCGCCCGACTAATGCTACAGTCTGACGGGGATGAATCAATAAATTCACATCTTGCAAAACGGGTTTTTGGCTGTCGTACCCGAATGTCAAACCGCTGAACTCAACTTTGCCGGTAAATTTATAAGGTGGCTGTGCCGATTGAGCATTTTCTGCTAAATTGACCGCATCCACACCGTCTGGCGTTTGCATAAACTCGTGGAACCGGATCATTGAAGAATAGCGCCGCGCCAATAATTCGGCGATAATGCTAATCGGACGCAGTTGGGAATATGCCATGCTTGCCAGGGTGTAGACGGTAACAAAATATCCGAGGGAAATTTTGCCTGCAACCGTGGCTGCTAGGCTAAAACCGAGAACTGAAAACAAACACAACTGGACGATCGTCTGCTGGTATGTCCCCAGGATGACGTATCCTTTGTGAATGCGGTGGATCACGACTTTTGATTCGCGATCGAGTCTGGTTGTTTGCCTTTTGAGTTCATGGCTTTCTGTCGCAAAAGCTTTGACTGTTTTGATGTTGGTGATAATTTCCGAGTTGCGGCTTTCGGTATCTTCGATGTATTCATCCAGACTTTCTTCCTGCGCCGTCACCTGTTGCAGGCCCTTTAAGGTGAAAGTGAGGATAAATAGAAATGAAACCAAAATTAATAAGCCAATCCGCCACTCAATTAAGCAGATAACGGCAAAAATGCCGATTAAGCGAACGACTTCGGGGATGAATTCGCCGGCAATTTCTGGGTAAGTCCAAGTATGGTTGGCGATGCCTTTGGCGATGCGGCTGGCAATCCGTCCGGCGTTGTTTTCGTCGTAGAATTCTAGGGGTAAGGTGAGGATTTTGCCGATCGCACTTCTCATTTGATCGCGCCTTGCCCTCAATGGTATCGCCCAGTGGAACCAATTTCCCACCCAAGGCTGTACCGGTGCTTTGGCGACTGTTACCAGAAAAATTATGCCCAGCAAGACGGATAGCGATAATATTTTGTTGGGTGAGTGCTGGGTAACGGAGGCGATCGCTGTTATGAGTTTTTGCGTTACTGTATCTGTAGGTTGACCCGACAATACGTTTAATATTTGACCGATCGCGTAAGGTACAAGCAAATCGGTTAGTGCCAAAACGCTGGATGCGCCTATGCTATAAACTGAGATTTTCCAGTAGCGACTGTAGTATTTGAAGATGTCCTGAAAGCTTGCCATAAATTCTTGTTGAGATACAACCCTTGCAAACACTTGCATCTAAAATTGCGCTCTCGGCGCGCTTTGTTTACAAGTGTACTACAAAAGTAGTTGATCGGGGAGTCATCTCGGCTCATGCTAGCGAGTCGCCCGATCGGGTGATTTATGGCAATCATTGGATCGTCCGCAATCGATCCGGATTCCAGGGCCATCAATTCCAGGCTAACGGCAAAAAATGCAAAAGACAGAATTTTTCTTAAATTCTGCCTTCTGAGCAAGACCTGATAAGTTTTACGTTTGAGTAGTCTGTTAGCTGAAGGTGTAGGCTGATTGCAGCGCCCACCAGATCAAGAAGCCGATTCCGCCGGCAATGACAATCGCCGAAATGGCGATCGCTATAGGACTGTCAGCTCCCTTGAACTTCATGATTCCGCGATTTAAATCTGACATGACAGTGTTCTCCCACAATTCCAGCTTGATTGTAGCTTTGCCGTCGGCGGATGGCGGTCAATTTTCACGGCAATTACTGATTTGGTTAATGATCTGGCTGCTGAAATTTCCGGTGGGGATAGGCTTTGGGGGTTTTTACAGGGTGTCTGAAAAAAAACTTACTAAAAAGACTTGACAAATTTCGAGAATTGAGACAATATTGTTAATACCGCAGGAAATGCGGGTGTAGCTCAGTGGTAGAGCGTCACCTTGCCAAGGTGAATGTCGCGCGTTCGAATCGCGTCACCCGCTTTAGAAGATAAAAAAATCAAGGAAACCGGAAAGTAGATCAAGAAAGTTTTCGGTATCCTCCTAATGAAGGATGGTTGAAAATACCTAAGTTAGTGGTAAGATTGAATGCAGAACTTGCAAGTCAAAATTGCCGATCGGGCGTGATCTCGGAACAGGCAGTTGAAAGCCTCGCTTTGGCGGAATTGACAAGTTTGATTAAGTGGATATGTTAACGATTATTTTTGTAAAAACGCTTTTTTTATCCGATCGCTAGTGCCCTCTCAAAAAGCTCCCAAGATTGACTTAAACGATGAGTACCCCTGTCCTTGCCGACGCCGGGGTCGTCTAGTTCCCATAACGTTGACAGAAGCCTTGGGCTGCAACCGCTGTCAACAAATATTTGTATTGGACGAAAGTGGATACGTGATCGAGCAACTATCAACGAACTATCCTTACAAGCAGGCTTGGCGGTGGACGGGCAACCAGTGGAACAGAGCGCATCCGGGTTTGAAGGCTTATTACTTGCCACTGGCTTTGGGTATGATATTGGTGCCGCTAGTGATTTGGTTGCCCTTGGCGCTACACTCGCCTGGCCCGAATATTATTCTGTGGGCAATGGTCGCGGTGCTGCTAGCAATGCTGCCGGCGCTGATGGTATGGCTGGCTTATAGGCGTTAGCTAGATGATAATAGAGGATTTTACCCATTCATCAGATGCCGCAAATGTCGCGCGTCGCGCTTATCAAGCTTCTTTGGAGTTGGCTGCGACAAAGAGTGCTGATCGCGCTGCAGGTTTGCAGGCGATGGCGGGCTCGCTGAAACGCCGGCAAAATGACATTTTAGAAGCAAATACTCTGGATCTAGAAGCGAGTCGGGACATGGCGATTCCCGAGTTGATTGTGGAGTGGCTGAAGCTGACGCCGGAACGGATCAAGACAACTGTGCAAATTCTGCAACGGTTGGGGGAAATGCCAGACCCGATCGGTAGGGTGATCAATGCTTCTTATCAGGTCGATCGCTGTCAGGTTTACTGTCAGTCGCTACCACTGGGGGCGATCGCTCTCATTTACGAGGCATTTCCAGAGTTGGGGGCGATCGCTGCTGGTTTGTCTCTCAAAAGCGCTAACAGTTTGATTCTTAAAGGCGGCAGCGAAAGCTGGCAAACTAATACAGTAATTGGAGAAGCTTTGGTTTCGGCGATCGATGAGGTCGGTTTGCCATCGGGATGTTTGCAGATACTGCCGCCGGATCGGGGCGCTTCGATCCGAGAATTGGTCACTCAAGACCAATATCTCAATTTAATTATTCCCTACGGTAGACCAAGTTTGGTGCAGCAGGTGGTTAGGCTGTGTACAGCACCAGTTTTGAGGTCGGCAATGGGAAATTGTTACCTTTATTGGTCGCCGACTGGTAGTTTGGAGATGGCAAGGTGGATGATTTTGGACAGCCATCAAAGCGTTCCCGATCCTGTTAATGCGATCGAGAAAGTGCTGATCGATCGCAACCAAAAGCCTTCTTCCCTAGTCAGGCTGTGGAACAGTTTAAAAGAAAAAGGCTTTCAAATTAGCGGCGATGCGGATCTTGTTGCAGATTTCCCAGAGTTGAAGCTGGCGGAACCATACGAGTGGACTCAACCGTATTTAAACAAAACCATCGCGTTTAAAGTTGTCGATAGTTTAGAGATTGCGATCGGCTGGATCAACCGCTACAGCAGCGGTCACGCTGACTGCATTGCCACTGAATCTTACTTAGAAAGTCGCCAATTTGCTCTGGATGTTAACAGCGCCTCAACTTTTATAAATGCCTCACCTCGGTTTTGGCGTTATCAAAATCGGGGAGATGCGATATTTTTGGGAATGTCCAACCAAAAAGGTTATCGCCGGGGATTGATCGGGTTAGATACGCTGACGACAATTAAAGAAATTGTTCAGGGAAACGGACTTTTTTAATCTTATAAGCTGTTCAGCATTTAAATTTTTTGCCTGAAAGCCATGGTGCAAGGAGTCTAGGCTTCAAAAATCCCAATTTAAATGCGTATCAGCTTAGGTTATTTAGGATTGGTTATTGGGATTAAACCAAACTGAAAAGTGGGAGACTATTATCGATGCGTAAGCCTTTAATAGTTGTTTCTAAAATTTTCTTTATGGGATATAATATCTTCGTAGAACAATCAGGCAGCCTTGATCTAAAGCAATTTGATCGCCAGTTCTCGGATAGCCACAGTGGAGACAGATAAAATCTCCGCATCCTAACAATAAGCCGGATTTATGTGTGGGTTCAATCTCAAATCGGGTACGGGATCTAATTAAATTTAGAAACTTATTAACTCACATGAAAATACTCTTAGCGATCACATGAAATCAGAAAAATCACTCAATACTCTAGACAAGGCGGCAACGCCGACTTTAGGCGGCGAAGAAACGCTAATTCACCACTCGGTATATGTTAAAAAATTGCGTCCGCTGCTGCCGTCAGATGCCTTTGAACCAGATCCTAGCAAGTTAGCAATACTACTCATCAATGCTGCTATTTTATTGCTGGGATGGGGAATTGCTGCTAATCTCGATCGCTGGCCTGTCTATCTTTTAGGGCTTTACTTACCTTTAGCCGTCATCATGGGCAATAGTATCATAGTTTTGCTATTTAGCTCCCACGATTTGATGCACGGTAGCGTTCAGAAAAAGTCGCGCCTCACTTATCCGATCGCCTTTTTGGGACTAAGTATGCTGTTTATGCCGCCTACTCAGTGGAAAAATCTGCACAACCTCGTGCATCACAATAACACGAATTCTTTGGCAGACCCCGATCGCAACTATCTGTACCAGCAACCAGATACTTGGGGAAAATGGATTCAAAATCTGTTTGTCCCGTCGGTGGAAGTCAACCCGGTGTGGTTAATTGTAGGGATGGCCGGTTCGTGGTTAGTGCATAATTTCCGCAATCTCACCTCGGTACTGTTCTTTAACGATAAATCTGTCGATTACGTACCGGCTGCCTTTACAGTTAGTCCTAAAGATAGATTGACAATCGCATTTGAATGTCTGGGAATTTTAGGAATTCATGCCAGCATTTTGTTCTACCTGGGCTTTCATCCGCTGAAAATCGCTCTTGCCTACTTTTTGCCGATCGCAATTGGTCATGCAGGCGCCATGTTTTACATCTATACCAACCACATGGGTTGCCGGATGACCGTCATTAATGACCCGCTGATCAACAGTATGTCAGTGCGGGTTCCTAAAATATTTGACCTGCTGCACTTAAATTTTTCTTACCACACAGAGCATCATATTTTCCCCAGCATCAACTCAGACTATTATCCGATGGTGCAAGAGTTGTTGCAAATTCACTATCCCGGACGCATGAATTTAATAGATGCTGGAGAAGCTTGGCGGTTGCTGATGCAAACACCCCGGCATTATCAAGATGAAGTCACCTTCTCTGATTCCTCTGGTACAATGTGCGTGAATTGCTCGATTGTTGAAGACTATAAAAGCTGAGAATTCGTATTGCAACTCACATTTTGAACCATGCTGAAGAACAGGCTTTTGGGCCTGTTCCACAAAGAATGAATTTTCTTGTGGGGTGGGCGTCTCGCCCGCCCCAAAAAATACAATTTTACATACTGATGCTATTGAGTACCAACGAAGGCTTGAGAGCAAAATAAGGGATTACTCGTTTTTGATTGTTGGCATCAATCCTTTGTTCTGCCATATTCAAATTTTGCTGGAACTGTCTGGCTAAAAATGCGATCGGCGTTCCCTCAAAAACTTCATCGAAGCTCATCCGGTAGAGTTCTTGGAAAGATTTATCGTAATAACCTAAACGGTCATATCGATAAGCTGACAAAATAAACATAATTTTCAGTTGTTCAGCCGCTCGCTTGTACGGAGGAAGCAAGCGTAAAATGTCCTTTTCCGTAATCACTTCGAGAGTCCCAGAAGCATTAATTTTGGGAATGTCCCGGTATGCTGCCAAAGGCATATTGGCAGCAAAACTCATGTATTCATACTGGGGAAAATTGACTGCTGAATGCTGCGGGCCGCAGGTAAAAATTATGGTTGTGACAATTTTAATTAATTGTTCAACTGTGTCGATTTTGCTGGGCATTCCTTTGACTTTACCGCCCTCATTCGAGGCTAATTCTTGGGCCCAAGTTTGCAGTTCCACATCTTGGACGGGTGCTTCATTTGTCGGGTAAAAGAATTTGAGATAGCCTGATACAAAGGTTTCAATTGCATTCCACAGCAGCAATCCATCATCTCGGTAAGGATAGTGAGGCAGTTGATTTGGATCGTCCATGCCCCTATTTTTCAGTTCGGTTGGGAAGGCAAATTGATCCAGACTCCAGTTACTGCAAGCCTCTCTAGCTATTTCCATTGTCTCTGGCAAGCTACCGCTTAGCAAGTCATCGACTGGCCCGCCCGGAGCGATCAAATAAGAACGTGCCAGCTCGTTGTTAGTCAACATAAACCGAAAGTGCGGTTTCAGCAGCAGGCTAAGGGGATGATTTTTAGCCAACTGTCGGGCGGTGACGATCGCGATTGGTTCCATCACCAAATGAGTTCGACCTAAATGCGAACTCATTTCGTGGTGATTGGCATCTGCTACTTGCACGCAGAGTTTCGCAAACAGCCAATCCACAGGAGGATCGAACGGGGTGTAAAGATGGCTATTTGGCGTCGGATCTAGTTGAATGGCGATCGGCACCAGTTCACCGCGATCGCGGATTCCCGTCCACCGCCAAGCGAAAAAAGCTCGCGGTTTTGGCAAGAATTTTCTGCCTTTTTCATAGCTGCCACCTCCAATTTTTGAAGGCGCGCGATAGTGTTGGTCGCTACCCGTATAATCGGCAATGTAAATGTTTTTTTGTTGCAACTCTTGACCCAGATCGAATAATGGGTGAAAGCTGGAAATTTGTGCCAGTGTTTGCGCCCGATGATCTCCGGCATCTAACAAACGAAGCACCATCGGATTTGCTCCAGACAGGCGCTGTTCTGCAAAAGAGCGATCGGTTTGGTAGATTTTGGCAACAGCAGGTAGCGGCAGCAGAGTAAAGAAATCTTCATAGTCTTGGAGCTCATCGAGAGGATCGAGAAAACTTCTCGAATCGGCCGCCAGCATATTTCCGGGAAGTTCCGATGTTGCTAGTATCCGCTCTCCAATATACTTGCTCGAAAAGTTCTCGACTGGTGGCAGATCTTTCAATAATGCCAAAGGTGATAAACTGTCATGGTCAAACTGATAAGCTTGTTGCTGGCGATTCAAGGAATCGCGGCGCTGTTCTGGGTTCGGGTCGTCTTGAGGAAGAGAAGGTTTCATATTGTCTACCATTGTATAAATCAACCCTTTTTTTGTAGTAAAATATCGGATATCATCACTACCGATCGAGGATGGAATTTAAAAAGTATTGTGCAGGCTCATGCTTGATATAAGTCTTATTCACCGATCGATCATCTGATTCCGGACTTTTTTAAACTCAGACAAATTTCTCAAAAGAATGCAACACTTCTAGATCGCCCTAAATCTAGGTTGAAAGGTTTCATTATCCGGATAAGTAGCTCGCACTTGAGAATCCCGACTTCTCCAAGAAGTCGGGGCTCGTGGTGTTAGGTTTTTTGAGCTCGGTCTACTGATTAGCGATTAGGCATGAGTCATTAAATATTGACCGTTGCCGTTATATTCGCCGTCGCAACTCGCGAAATTAGACACAAACCAAATCAAGTAAAACCGCCAGATGCGACGAAATTTGGCATAGTCGATGCCGTAGTCCAAATCTTTGACTATTGCCTGAGAATCGTCAAAGTTTTTTAGCCAGTTAGCAAAGGTTGTGGAGTAATTGTATCCGTTGATATACCATCTTTTAATGGTTTTGAGGTCTTTGTTGTAGCTGGGAACGGCATCGTATTTCCAGTAACGGCCGTGGGGGAAAATGTATTTGTGGGTGAAAACACTGGATATATTGTTGGGGGTGCGAACTGTAATGATGTGAATGAAAACTTTGCCTTTATCCTTCAGGAAAGATGCCAGCTTTTGGAAAGCTTTCGTTAAATTGCCTACATGCTCAAAAACTCCGATGGAGAGAATTTTGTCAAATTTTGTCTCGAAGTTGGCGTCGTTCAAATCGCCTTCATATAGGGTAAATCGACCTGAACTAAGGTAGCTTTCGGGGTATTGCATCTTCTGACGCATATACTCGCATTGGTGGTGGCTGAGGTTAATCCCCGTAAAAGTGACATTGGGAAATTTGGAAAGAATGTAATTGGGAACGCAACCCCAACCGCAGCCAAAGTCTAAAATATTGTCGCCATCCTGAATTTCTAGCTTCTCAATCACATCATCAATCATTTGGATTTGCGCTTGTTCAAGGTTGGCGGCTCCTTTTTCCCATAATCCCATGCTGTATTTAGGGTAAATGAGTTTTCCGTCACCTAACATCGGATTCAGCATTGCTTGAGGTAAGTCGTACTGAATCTTCATTAAATCCCGCGACCCTTCGGCTGTGTGATCTGTTTCTGTTAGTACCCATTCGTAGGGTGCAAGCAGGGACGGGAAATGCTTAAAAAAGACGGGCATACAGGTATCAAAAAGCGATCGCAATACTGAATCTGGGACTTCTAATCCGTTGATGTAAGACTCTGCTACTGCCATTTGCACCGTGTTAACTCCACTGACTGCGAGGCGGGTTGCTGCGTAGGCGATCGGACTTTTGATATGTACATCTCCCACTATGGGAATGTGCTTTTCGATGTTTTGTAAGGCTGTTGATGAAGTCATGGTTATACTGGTTTTAAAGATGCTGCTATTCTATCTCACCAAAATTAGCTGGTTGTTACAGAGCAAAAAAGCTGAAACTATTGCCAAGTAAGGTTTGCACAGCAAAACTTTCCTAAATTCTAAAAATATATGGCTGTTGAAGGAGATTTGATAACGGATTTATAGGGCTTTGGGGGAGATTAATTTTATTAAGAATTATGTCAGTCCATTTTAGATTTTAGATTTTAGATTTTAGATTAACTCCACAGCTTGAATTGGGGTATTTTCATCTCACGGTGAAAATTGTAGTGTTCAGTTATACCATTCTAGATTTTAGAATTGAGAATGAATGATCAGCTAAGAGTGGGACTATTGCCTAGAGTTGCATTCTTTTTTTAAACTGGTGTCAGTTGGGCGGTTGAGCTGATGAAACGAGAAGCAAATGCCGATCGCGACTTATAGTTAAGGAATCAGGGGAGGGGAGACAGAAAAAATGCCGAGAAACCGGGTTTGCATACAGGTTCGCTGCAATAACAGATGTCCGCGAGATTCCTCGCTAATTAGCTAGACGCGCCATATATGCCACAGATTCACTATCTGCCGGACGATCGCACGATCGAGATAGACGACGACGATATAATTCTCGAAGCTTCTCTGCGTGCCGACATTCCCCACACCCACATCTGCGGCGGTAGCGCCCGATGTTCAACTTGCCGGGTATTGATTGTCGAAGGTTTGGAATTTTGCTCTCCGCGCACTTCGCCGGAAGAGGAACTTGCCCAAAAATTGCGTTTAGAACCGGAAATTAGGCTAGCTTGTCAGACACAGGTTGCGGGCGGCAAGGTGATTTTGCGCCGATTGGCGATCGATTCTGAAGACTTGGAATCCTTTAACGACGAAATGGCAGGAAAGTCAATTTCTGCTCCTGTGGGTCAAGAGAAGAAAATTGCAATTTTGTTTGCCGATATTCGAGGGTTTACGCCTTTTGCAGAATCGCTATTGCCCTACGATGTAATTTATATTTTAAATCGCTATTTCCAAAAAATGGGTTATGCAATCAACCGCAACAGCGGGATGATTAATAATTATATGGGAGATGGTTTTATGGCGCTGTTTGGGTTGGAAAATTCAGACAGGGCAGCGGAACAAGCGGTGAGGGCTGGGGTGCAGATGCTGGAGGAACTAGAGAAACTCAATCCCTATTTTGAGACTCTATACCGTCACCGATTGCGGATTGGAATTGGTATACATTACGGGTGGGTGGTTGTGGGGAATTTGGGGGCATCGAAGAGTCAGACAGTTACGGCGATCGGAGATGCGGTGAATTTTGCCAGCCGGATCGAGGCTGCTAATAAGCAAGTGGGAACCAGTTTACTGATTTCCGAGGAGACTTATCAGGAAATTAAGAAATTGGCGATCGTCAATCAGTGCGTATCCGTGCAAATTCCGGGGAAAAGTGGCGAATATCCGCTGTATGAAGTAGTCGGGATGCCCCCGCTGCCCGTGGAAACCGAAGAAGTTTCTGAAGTCACCGACAACTCTATTTGGCAAAGTTTTGTCAATAAATTGTTGGCTTTGTATGCTGCGGTATACAATTGGATTAGGCAAATTTGGAGTCAAATTAGAAAACTCTAGAGCAATTTTTTTTAGTTGTATTATTCCCTCGATCGGATGAATATTCCTCAGTCAATAGTTCGCATTTTTCTCATGCTTCCCAACGGTCAGATTGGGGCACAACTGCGAGATAATATTCCCGGTATTGCCAGTCAAGGAATGCTTTCTACTTTTGGTGGTGGCGTGGACATTGGAGAAATTCCACAGCAGGCAGCAGTGCGAGAAATGGAGGAAGAAACTTGCCTCACAATCAATGATTACACAATGGAATTTATCGCAACTTTTACTCACCAAAAGACCCAAAATGATAGAAAAGTTTTACAAAAAAACCACCTTTTTTTGGCGATCGTTAGCGATTGTGATCAAATAGAAATCAAAGAAGGTGTGGGTTTGGTAATTTTGAGAAAAGATGTAGAGTTTGAAAAAGTCAACGCAGGTGAAGGTACTCAAATGGCTTGGAAATTGTTGCAGGAATATTTAAAATAAAAACTCCCACACAACGTTTTCCCCGCGAGGAGACTGAAACTTTAATAGAGAACTTCTGTACTATGTTGTCAAATACGAATTCAGAGTACGAATTATTACTACAGCGGGCGATCGCGATCGCAGCAAAAGCTCATGATGGGCAGGTTGATAAGGCAGGCAATCCCTATCTCGATCATCCGCTATTTGTGATGGAAAATGTAACTTCTATAGAACATAAAATCGTAGCGGTTTTACACGATGCGGTCGAAGATTCTGAACTTACACTTGAGCAACTTAACAGCGAAGGTTTTCCTGAAGTTATCGTCTCGGCGATCGAGGCGATTACCAAAATAGAAGGAGAAGCTTATCCAGCTTATTTAGAACGTGTTATTGCCAACCCCATCGCACTGCGAGTCAAAATCGCTGATGTTACTCATAACCTTGATATTCGTCGCATCGCCAATCCCACAGAGGCAGATTTTCAACGCCTTGCCAAATACAAAAAAGTCCTCAGTCAGTTGCGTGCTGCCTTAAAGTAATTATTAACCGCAAATATCCGCGTTCATCCGCGTGTATCTGCGGTTAAAAAAATCCCCAAATCCTAAGCCATCACCATCCCCCCATCCACATTAAAAACCTGCCCGGTTATATAAGCCGCCGCCGCATCTGCCGCCAAAAACTTCACCATCCCCGCAACTTCCTCAACTTCCCCATATCTCCCCAGCGGAATATACTTCAAAATCTCATCAGACTTGACATCCTTAGTCATATCTGTAGTGATAAAACCCGGTGCAACCGCATTCACAGTAATCCCGCGACTCGCCAACTCCTTCGCCACAGTTTTAGTAAATCCAATTACCCCAGCTTTCGCCGCACTGTAATTAGCTTGTCCCGGATTGCCCATTTGTCCAGCAACCGAAGCAATATTAATAATTCGGCCACTTCGCTGTTTTAGCATGATTTTACTGGCAGCTTTCGCACACAAAAACACGCCAGTTAAATTCAAATCAATTACCGCTTGCCAGTCTTCCAACTTCATCCGCAGCAGCAAAGTATCGCGAGTAATGCCGGCATTGTTCACCAAAATGTCAATTCGTCCCCATTTTTCCATGACATTACTGGTGAGTAAATCTACTTGGTCAGTTTTCGAGACATCTGCTGCAAGTGCCACAGCTTCTCCTCCAGCAGCGACTATTTCTGCTACCACCTCATCAGCAGCAGCACTCGAACTCGCATAGTTTACGGCGACTTTAGCGCCCTCTGCTGCTAGGGCTACAGCAACGGCGCGGCCGATTCCCCGCGACGCACCGGTCACGACAGCAACTTGACCCCGCAATCTCTGAAAAGTCTCTGGTAATAATTCCATAATTGTATCCTCGCAATCTACCAGAGAATTTTGCACTAAAATCGAGCCAGAACCAAAAAAATTATTTTGTCTTATGGCAGTTCAAAAACAGTTCAGCAGTTTTGAGGAAATACTATCGGGCTCTGACTTGCCGGTGTTGGTAGATTTTTATGCTACTTGGTGCGGGCCTTGTCAGATGATGGCAGGGATTTTGGAGCAAGTGAGCGGTCAATTAAAAGACAAGCTGATGGTTGTCAAAATTGACACGGATAAGTACGACCAGTTGGCGTCGCAGTATCACATTTATGCTTTGCCGACTTTGGTGCTGTTCAAAAATGGCGCTGAGGTCCATCGCATTGAGGGAGTACTGCAACCGGCGCAGTTGATCGATCGAGTGCAACCTTTCTTGTAGCACGAGCCAATTATCTCACACGTAGGGTGCGTCAGCTCATATCTGATTCATCATGAATAAGATAATCCTAGTTGACGAACCCTACCTATGAAGACTCCCAGCCACGCTATTATCAATCTCGCTATTCTCGGCAAACCGCAACTGCCGCAAGCTAATCTCATTATTGTCATTGGCGGAATTTTGCCGGATATTCCGATATTTTTATTTTACTTTTGGGCGAAATACATTGCTCGCTTGCCCGCAGCTACAATTTGGTCAAAAGCATATTATGAGCCTTTTGTGCAAGATATTGTGGCTCTGTTCCATTCAATTCCCCTTGCGGTTATTGGTTTGCTAATTGCTTATTACTTTGGCTGGCAAAGTGTGCAAATTCTGTTTGTCAGCATGATACTACACTCTATGGGAGATTTGCCTGTCCACAATGACGACGCTCACCGGCACTTTTTTCCGTTCAGCAATTACCGTTTTATCAGTCCGTTTTCTTATTGGGATAGGAAGCACTATGGGTCAATTGTTTCTCTAGTGGAAATGTTGTTAGTGCTGATCTCAACTTACCGCGTTTTTGGTTTTGTTAATTCTTATACTGGAAAAACGTTGTTGATTTTGGTGAATGGTTTTTACTGGGCTGGCGCGGTTTATTTTCAGGTGCGACATTTATTTAAATTCACTTCCCAAAGATGAAACATGAACTCAAAATTACCAATTAGCAGTTAGGAATTAGCAATTACCATATTGTTAACTACGCCGAATATTAAAACAACACCAATCTTGGCGCTTCCACAGAGTAGCCACAATCCAGCCGTGCTGTTCGAGAGTGTCAGCAATTGGCTTAGCTTGTTCGAGCAAAATGCCGCTGAGCACGGCCCAAGTAGTTGGTTTGCTAATTGCCGTGAACTGCGGGATTAAATCAATGATTACTTCTGCTAAAATGTTGCAGATCAAACCGTCGATCGGCTCATCTACCATTTCTTTCAAGCGATCGATACTTCCGAGCTCTGCAACCAACTGCTGAGAATTAACGCGGTTGAGTAGCCTGTTGCTAATAGTCGATCGCACTGCCAAAGGATCAGTATCCAAAGCATAAACTTTTGTAGCGCCCAACAACACCGCGCCGATCGACAAAATACCCGATCCGCAGCCGATATCAGCAACGATACACTCTTTGTCATCAAAACCGAGCCGCATTTCCAGGGACTCCAGACAAAGTTGAGTAGTGGCGTGAGCACCAGTACCGAAAGCCACACCCGGATCTAAACGCAAAATAACGCGATCGGTATCAGTCGGTAAGGGCAGCCAGGCCGGATTAATTAAAAAGCGATCGCCCACTTCTTGAGGTTGCCAGTGCTCCTTCCAAGTGCTGCCCCAGTCCTCATCTTCAATCAAATCCCACTGCATCGCAGGTAGGGGCAAACCTGCACACAGAGCATCTTGGCGCAGCCACAGAGACAGAGCGGCCAAATCCAGCAATCCTGCCTGTTCTTCGGGCAAATAAGCCGACATCAGGCAGGAATTGCTTTTGAGCTCAGTAGCAGTTCCCTGACAGTTAAATCGTTCCAGACGCCAAAAGATGATATCTTCCAGCGCCGGATCGCAAAGAATTCTAATTTCCCACCAGCTATGTGCCATACAATTTTAGATTTTAGATTTTAGATTTTAGATTGGCCCAGGGGAACTGGAGACTGGGAACTGGAGAGTGAGGAAGGAGGATTGGCTAATAGAAAAATTCCCGCTTTCAGGCTAATTACCAATGATCAATTACCCATTACCAATTATCAGCCCTGGCATCCAAAATCTAAACTCCCAAATCCGTCAAAGATTTACCGTGTAAGCATCCCGAATTCCCGGAACTTTTAGGATCTCGGCCAGTATCCCCTCTGGTAGAGGGTCATCAAGGCTCAAAACCATCACCGCATCGCCTCGCACGATTTTACGGCCTACCTGCATACTGGCAATATTGACATTAAAACTGCCCAATTGGGAACCAATTTTGCCAATAATCCCCGGCATATCGCGGTGCAAGGTAAACAGCATATGGTGAGTGGGGGAAACGTTGACGGGGAAATCGTCAACGCTGGTAATCCGAATTTCGCTTTCGCCGAGCACTGCACCTGTCACGGTGTGTTCGCCGAGAGTTCCCTTGGCCGAGAGGTGCAGGGAGCCGGTGTAGTCGCGAATTGAGGCGTCTCTGGTTTCGACGACGCGAATTCCGCGTTCTTTTGCTTCGATGCTGGCGTTGACGTAGTTAACGCGCTCTCGCAGGGCTTGGGAGAGCAGGCCTTTGAGGGCGGCAACGACTACGGGCTGGCTTTGGTTGCTGGCCAATTCGCCTTGCAGTTGAACGTTGAGGTAATCGACTCGGCCTCCGGCTAGCTGGCTGACGAGGTTGCCGAGGGTTTCGGCGAGTTGCAAGTAGGGTTTGAGTTTTTCGATCGAGTCTGGGTAAATTCCTGGTATGTTGACAGCCGATCGCGCGGGCAGCCCCAACAGTACATCGCGGATTTGTTCAGCAACGTCGATCGCCACATTTACCTGAGCTTCCGCTGTGGATGCTCCCAAGTGGGGCGTCAGCACGATGTTCTGGCCGACACTCCGCAACGGGGAATCAGCTTCCAGCGGTTCGTGTTCGTAAACGTCCAAAGCTGCGCCGGCGATCTTGCCTTCTTTGATGGCTTCTGCGAGGGCTGCTTCGTCGATGATGCCACCTCTGGCGCAGTTTATGATGCGGGCCGTGGGCTTCATTTTCGACAGCACTTCAGCGTTAATTAAGTGCAGGGTTTCCGGCGTTTTGGGGATGTGCAGGGTGATGTAGTCGGATTCGCGCATCAGCAGTTCGAGTTCTACCAAGCGGCAGCCCAACTGGTCGGCTCTTTCGGTCGAAATGAAGGGGTCGTAGGCCAGCAGTTTCATGCCCATTGCTTTGGCTGCGGCGGCGAGGTGGGAGCCGATTTTGCCCAAACCGACGATGCCGAGGGTTTTTTTGTAAACTTCTACGCCGAGAAAGCGGTTGCGTTCCCATTTACCCCCTTTGACGGATTCGTTAGCTTCCGGGATGTGGCGAGACATCGAGAGCATCATGGCAAGCGCGTGTTCGGCGGCGGCGATCGTGTTGCCTTCGGGGGAATTGACGACTACAATTCCTTTGCGGGTAGCGGCGGGTACATCGACATTATCTACGCCGACGCCGGCTCTGCCGATAATTTTGAGTGAATTCCCGGCTTCTATGATTTCTTTGGTAACTTGGGTGCCAGAACGGATCATTAAAGCGTCGTAATCTGGAATAATTTTTACCAGTTGTTCGGCTGAGAGTCCTGTGTTTACGTCAACTTGCGCGACTTGGGAGAGGATGTCAATTCCGGCTTGGTCGATCGGATCGGATACTAGAACTTTAGGCATAGCAAGCAATTGAGTGCAATAGTAAAAATAGACCGAGCGTTGGCGAGCTCAAAGTTGAGACTTACACTTAGAGCAGTATCTAACAGCTCAGCTCAAGCTTGCCTTTGTGCAGTTTGAATTGTATCTGTATTCGGTCAAGGTCGGCCGTTTTTTGCGTGAAATATTTTAGCTTTGCGGGCGATCGGACTCTCTGACCGTCTGAAAATCCCTCAAGTGCTTAGCTAGTATGTCTTTTCGGTCTATAATAGACTTTGGCTATTCCAGCCTAACTATCAGGAATTGTTTTCTAATGAATTATCTTATCGCCGTACTGCCCGATCGAATTCAAGCCGAAGCTGCCTACTGTGCTCTGGAAAAAGAAGGCTTGCCTATGAAGCAAGTGAGTATTTTGGGCCGCGGCTACAAAACTGCTGATGAATTTGGCTTGATCGACCCGAACCAGCAAGCGAAGAAACAAGCTAAACTCATGGCTATTTGGCTGATTCCCTTTGGCTTTATTGCTGGCGTTACTTTCAGCTTGATTACTGAGTTGAAGACTTTTGCCTGGGCGGGAGAAATTGGCGATCATGCGATCGGTGGTGTACTCGGTGCGATCGCCGCTGCAATGGGCAGTGTGTTTGTTGGAGGCGCGGGCGGTATGGCTTTTGGTAGCGGCGATGCTTTGCCCTACCGCAACCGTTTGAATGCGGGTAAATTTTTGATTGCCGTTAAGGGTACTGATGATTTGACTGGGAAAGCTGCGAAGATTTTGCAGCAGTTTAAACCGGAAAATATCCAAGGTTATACAGAGACTTAGTTATTTGTTTGTTAACAGTTGACGGTTAACTGTTAACTGTTGACATTCAACTCGTGTAATATTTGGAGGCAGTTATGGAATCACAAACTATCCCCCTAGATTCTCCCCTAGAATTAACCCTCGAATTAACAGACGAGCAGTTTTTTCAGTTGTGTATTGACAACCGGGATTTAAGATTTGAACGGACTGCTAGTGGAGGATTGATTAGACCTCTTGCAAAAATAGCTGGGACGGGCAAGATGCCCATCCCACAAAAAGTTTTTTCTCTTGTGGGATGGGCATCTTGCCCGTCCGAAAATTTGCTTAAAAGGACTTTTGCAAAAAGTCTATTATTAGAGACTGTTGGCGAATCAATAAAGGGCTTCACCTCTCACCCCTAAAAATAGTGGTTCTAGACTAAATTTCAAATTGACCATATAGCCATTAACTACCAATAGTGAACGGAAATACTGCCTCCCAGAGGTGATGGGTAACACCCCCTGCGAATTCGCCAACAGTCTCTTTCAACCGCCGTCTTATCTTTTCCCGCTAATTGATGGTATAACCTATGAAAATCCTCCACGGGACTTGGATTCCTCAAGCAGAAGAGAATTTTATTCAACCTGGAACGTTTTATATTTGGGTTGAAACTACTGAAAAGAAAAAACAGCCTGCTAAGGTTCATCCCCGACAATTGAAGACGGCACAGTTAAGAGAGTTTCTAACGAAAGAAGCCGGGATTCAACTGTCAGCAGTCAGCAATACAAGTGCGATGGGGCGAGAATACGCGATCGTCCCTCGGTATTTTTTACTGCCCACTGCTGACAACCAGCCGTTGTCATCTTTAGAACTAGCGCGATATTTAGAGACAGAGTTACCCGAAACATTTGAGTTGGAGTATTGGGAAGTTGATTGTGTGGCCATCGCCACCCACACTTTGACTAAAGTATTGAACGATCTGCATTTTTTTGCCCTCTACGATGTAGCAGAAGTTCAGTTTGGTTCAGACTTGCTATTTTGGTATCACTACACCCAAACTTTTAAGCAAATTGTTCTGAAAGATCATTATATTCCGGCGTTGCGCTATCGAGAAACTGCTCCGATCGCGATCGCACCCATCGAAACATCCGAACCCGCTGAGAAAGCCACGCGCGGGCGTAAGAAAGCGGGCGAGACAAAAACCAAAACAACTGCAAAAACTCCAAAAACACCTGCCAAAATTGCACCCAGCTTTGAGATTTATCCGGGATGGGAAATTGTTTCAACACAGTACGAAACTGATTTACAACGCTATGTTGAATGGATGCCTTTAGTTTGTGTGTCCGGTTTTCGGAAGATCCAGCTACAAGATACACCAAAGTTCTACGATCGCGAACGGTTGCTGCGGCATTTTTCCGAGTGTGCGATCGCCGAAATCGTCACTCAAACCCCCATCCCAGCATCGTTTGAAAATAAGATTGCGGATTCTTTACTTCAAATCTGCCTCAAGCAAACACGAAAAATCGCGCGAGTAAGCCTTGAACAATATCGGCAATGGCAAACCTGGCGCGATCGCATTACGCGCAATCAATCTGCTGACTCATTCTCCCTCTGCTTTCAACTACAATCCCCCGAAAACCCCGAACAGCCTTGGGTTTTAGAGTTTCAGGTGGCTGCGAAAAAAGACCCATCTTTGCGGATGCCGTTGCAGGATTATTGGCGATCGCGATCGACTCAACAAAAACAGTTGCAAACACAATTCGGAGACAACTTTGAGCAACATTTGCTGACAAATCTCGGCTACGCTGCCCGCATTTATCCCCAACTTTGGCAAGGGCTAGAAACCGACAAACCCGTTAACATTTCCCTCAGCTTAGATGATGCTTTCACCTTCCTCAGCGAGTCCGCTTGGGTATTAGAAGATGCCGGATACAAAGTGATTGTCCCCGCTTGGTGGACGCCGAAGGGACGACAACGGGCGAAGATTCGCCTGCAAGTCAAAGGGAAGGGCAGCAAGAGCGCTGCAATCAAGGGCAAAGGATTGTTTTCGGCGGATTCCTTGGTGGAATATCAATATGAATTGGCGATCGGGGGTGAACGGGTTAGCGAACAAGAATGGCAGGCGTTAGTAAATAGCAAAACACCGCTGGTGCAGTTCCGAGGACAATGGATGGAACTGGACAAAGACAAGATGCAGGAGATGCTAAATTTTTGGCAAAAACATCGCGAAGAAAACCCCGATTTAAGCCTGATTGACTTTATGAAGTTGACGGCAGAAGGAGAAGCCAGCGAACAGTTGGAGGTTGAGCGCGATCGGGCTTTATCGGATATGTTGGAGAAGCTAAACGATAAGAGTCGGTTAGAGTTAATTGCAGATCCAGCAAAGTTTCAGGGCAAGTTACGGGATTACCAAAAGCGCGGCGTTTCTTGGTTGAGTTATTTGGAAAGTTTGGGATTAAATGGCTGTCTTGCCGATGATATGGGTTTGGGTAAATCGGCGCAGGTAATTGCTCGATTATTGCAAGAGCGGGAAGTTTTATCTACTACAAAAGAGACAGAAAAAGCGATCGCACCTTCGGTTCTACCCACGCTGCTAATTGCGCCCACATCCGTAGTTGGTAACTGGCAAAAGGAAATGGAAAAATTTGCTCCAGAATTGCGATCGCTGATTCACCACGGCCCTCAACGTTTGCAAGATGCCAAAGCATTCAAAGCCGCCGTCCAAGATTGTGATATGTTGATTACTTCCTTTACCTTGGTGCGAAAAGACGAGAAGCTGTTGAGCAGCGTAGCGTGGCATCGCGTGGTAATTGATGAAGCCCAGAATATTAAAAATCCGAAAGCGGCGCAAACCAAGGCGATTTTAAAGTTACCCGCTACCCATCGACTAGCATTGACTGGAACACCGGTGGAAAATCGATTGCTGGATTTATGGTCAATTTTTAATTTCCTCAATCCCGGATATTTGGGTAAAGAGGCACAGTTTCGGAAGTTGTTTGAATTACCGATTCAAAAACATGGGAGTCGCATACAATCAGCCGCGCTCAAAAAATTAGTAGAACCTTTTATCCTGCGCCGTCTGAAAACCGATAAGTCGATTATTCAGGATCTCCCCGACAAAGTTGAGCAAAAGCTCTACTGCAATCTCACCCGCGAGCAAGCTTCGCTTTATGAAGCGATTGTGAAAGAGGTAGAACAAGAAATTGACGCGGCGGAAGGGATGAAGCGCAAGGGGATGATTTTGGCGACACTGCTGAAGCTGAAGCAAATTTGTAACCATCCGCGCCAGTTTTTGCAAGATGAAAGTGAGTTTACACCAGAGCGATCGCACAAACTGGAACGGCTGATCGAGATGATTGAGGAAGTCAAAGCAGAAGGCGAAAGTTTATTGGTATTTACGCAGTTTACAGAACTGGGAAGCGCGTTGGAAAAATACATTAAACAAACGCTACATTACAACACTTACTACATCCACGGGGGAACCAGTCGCGAAAAACGGGAACGGATGATTTCAGAGTTTCAAGATCCAGAGTCTGAACCTTCGGTATTTATTCTGTCACTGAAGGCCGGCGGTGTGGGAATTACACTGACAAAAGCCAATCACGTGTTCCATTTCGATCGCTGGTGGAATCCGGCTGTGGAAGATCAAGCAACGGATCGGGCGTTTCGGATCGGACAGGAAAAAAATGTGTTTGTGCATAAGTTTGTGGCAATTGGCACGTTGGAGGAAAAAATTGACCAAATGATTGAGGACAAAAAGAAATTGGCAGGGTCAATTATTGGTGCTGATGAATCGTGGTTGACTGAGTTGGATAATGAGGCATTTAAGAAATTAATTAGGCTCAATAAAAATGCGGTTCTAGATTAGGAGAAACCAAAAAATATGTCACAATTTACTCGAACTTGGTGGGGTAATAAATTTATCGATGCGTTAGAAAGATTTACAGATTCGGGGCGACTCGGACGGGGACGTTCCTATGCACGGAATGACAAGGTAAAAAGCTTTAAGATTAATGATGGCTTAGTGATGGCAGAAGTAAGAGGCTCGGTTAATCCTTATTTTGGGGTTTATAAGGAGCCTCTGTACAAAACTAAAATTGAGTTTGAGCCGATTAGTCAGGCAAAGTGGAAAGTGGCGATCGCCCAAATGGCATCAAAAGCCAGCTTCATCTCTCGGCTGCTGCTCAACGAAATGCCTGACAACATTGAAAATGCTTTTGCACCCCTCGGATTGCACCTTTTACCCAGCAGCCGTGAGGACTTTAAAACCACTTGCTCTTGCCCAGACTATAGCAATCCCTGCAAACATATTGCCGGAGTTTATTATTTGGTGGCGGCCGAATTGGACAAAGATCCATTTTTACTGTTTGAATTACGGGGGCTTTCTAAGGAAGTGCTGCACCGCGAATTAGCAAAAACGCCTTTGGGCTTGGCGCTTTCTGCAGAGTTGACGGCTGATGCAGCGGCCCCTGTGGCGGTGGATTCCTATTACACGCAGGCGATCGCCAGTGAGGCGCAAACGGTCAGCCTGAAAGAGTTTTGGCATGGTGCGAAGCGATTACCGCAGACGATTGAGGTGGCAGCGCCAAGTGGGGTAAGTGCGATCGTTGTGAAGAAACAGGGAGATTTTCCACAGTTTTGGCACAAGGATGGTTCGTTTATTGAGGCGATGGAAGAACTGTATTTGCGGGTGAAGAAGAATAAGTAGTTGGGTGGACAATTTTGCTGCCCTACTCGATCGAGCTCTTGCAAAAACTTTAACTCGAAGACTTCATAGATTTGGTACAATAATCGTGCTCATCATATCAGCTTTACCAGCAACTAAAATCATAGGAGCGTTATTTGATGATTTTAGACTATAATTAAATTAGTGCGACTGTTAAAAAAGTAGACTTTTTAGTTACAGCAAGCTTTGGCAATTTCAAATTAGAATCTAAAATTGACTGATGTTACAAAGAGAAGAACTGTTAAAAGGCATCGAAAACCGCGAATGTGTGGCGCGGGCGATCGACCAAGCGGAACAAGCAATTAAAACTTGGGAAGTTACTCAGACGGATTTTCTGTCGCCTCCAGAATTGGCGGACACTCTGACGGTATTTAAGCGCTTAACAGACGTGGAATTAGTGGCTTGGGGCGGCTACCCGCAAGCTGAAAGACAAAGAATTGCGATCGCGCGATCGGATATCCCGATCGACTCTGCTAGCGTTAACGTTGCTGCGGTAGAAATCGCTGGCAATTTTTTGTTCGATACAGCTTCTCACCGCGACTTTTTGGGGGCGATGTTGGGTACGGGAATTGTCCGCGAGAAAACTGGCGATGTGATTGTTTTGGGTGAACGCGGCGCGCAAGCCATTGTCATGCCGGAGATGGTAGAGTATTTGGAGATGAGTTTGCAGCAAGTGCGATCGGTTCCTGTACAAACGCGGCGCATTGAGTTGAGCGAACTCAAAATTAGAGAACCCAAAAAGAAAGAAATGACAACCGTTGAAGCATCCATGAGATTGGATGCTGTCGCCTCGGCTGGATTCGCAATGTCTCGCAGCAAAATGGCAGATTTAATTGGCAGCGGTGATGTGCGAGTTAACTGGAAAGACGTTACTCAAGCTAGTTATAATGTCAAGTCGGGAGATTTAATTGCTGTTACGGGCAAGGGAAGATTGGAAATTGGGGAAGTTGCTGTTACTAAGAAGGAACGCTATCGAGTCCAGTTAACTCGATATTTGTAATTCTCGGAAATAGTCATTGGGAATTGGGAATTGGGAATTCTTTTCCCTGTTACTTTTTCCTGATCTCTGCTAAATGGGTTAAATCTCGTCCACAATTTTTTGCCGAACTTTCCTATAACTCACATCGTTTAAGTCCGTTAAATCCCGTAGACTACTTCCTTCGTAATTACTCTTTCGCCCGAAACACCTTTTCTACCGACTTCACCAAGAGTTCTCGCGGCATCAATCGAGGCATATTGGCGATGATTTGATTGGGAATTCCCCCTGTCACAACATTAGACTCATTTTTGTCTAAAGCTTTCAAAGCATCTCGCACTACTTCCGCAGCGGGAACGAGTTTTTGCCCGCTGCTGGATGCCATAGCTTTCGGGAATTCAGCTACTGCAAAAAAGTCCGATTCTGTCGGCCCTGGACAAAGGCACAAAACGCCAATTCCTAAATCTTTGTTTTCCGCCCACAGTGCCTCGCTGAAACTCAAAACAAAGGCTTTAGTACCTGCATACATTGACAAGTACGGCATCGGTTGAAAAGCTGCGATGGAGGCAACATTGATGATACTTCCTGCTTTTCGCTGCCGCATTCCCTGCAAAAATAAGTGCGAGAGTTCAACTAATGCTACAATATTTAGTTGCACCATTGTTAGCTGTTTCGCAAGCGGGCGATCGGCAAAAGCACCGTAATCGCCAAAACCCGCATTGTTCACCAACAAATCAACCGTCCAACCTTTTTTAACAACCGCGTCAAATACAGCATTTGTGGCTCCGGCTGCGGTCAAATCTTGAACGATAATTTCGACTAAAATATTGAATTCCTGTTGCAGTTTAGCAGCTAACTGTTGCAATTTGTCTTCGGAACGAGCTACCAAGATTAGATTGTGCTGGCGTTTCGCTAATTCGGCGGCAAAGGCTGCACCAATTCCACCAGAAGCACCAGTGATTAAAGCAGTGGGCATGAAATTAATTCGGATATTTGATGTGGGCTTTATATATTTTAACAATTATTTACACGGGAACCTGTAAAATAATTAAAAGGGAATAGGTGAGTTTTATGGCGCGTCTTACCGATCGAGCTTTTGAAATTTTGCGGGCAGAAGTTGACAAGTGCGCGGCGGCTGATAGTCTAGCGGGTGATGTCTACCGACGGATGGTAATCAAGCGGTTGGAGAAGTTGCGCTTGCAAAACGGCACTTTCGCCTCAAGAGAAGAAATCCGCGATACCTTCAAAGACGAATTTCCCAACTTCAGCGAACAAGCTCTCAAAGCTGCCGTCAAAGCCAACCGCCCGCCCGGATTGTTCGGTAAAATCATCTTTGCTGGGAGTTTGCTGGGAAGTGCTGCGGGGATAATTTGGCTGATTAACCTACCTTTTCCCATGATTCGCTGGCCCGTGGCGAAAACAATGCCGATATTATTGCTGCCGAGTTTTATGAGTATGGATCATAATTACCGGCAGGCGATCGCCCTTGTGGAACAATCCGATCAACTGGTGAATAAAGCCACGGCTGTCGCTGATTTTGACTTGGGCGAAATTAAAGCAAAAGAGGCGCAAAAACACCTCGACGCCTTGCCGGTGTGGTTCCTCGGCTATTACCCACAAACTTACTGCAATTTTTTTGGCTGCAGTTGGCGGTTTACAGTCGATGAATTTCAAGCCGCCCGCAAAAATGTGGGGCGGATGGAGGCTCAGATTTTCCAGCAAAAAAATGCTTTTACTCAGTTAAATCAAGTCGAACAAACTCTCAACGCGGCGAAACAGGAGTATCAGCAAGCCAAAACTGCTGCGGATAGACAAAAAGCGACGGTAAATTGGCAAAGTGCGATCGACCAACTCAATCAAATTCCCGCCGAAACCCTTGCAGGAGAAACGGCTAAGAAAACACTCAAAGCAGCAGAAAGAGACTTTCAAGCAATGGGCGGCGTCGCCACCGGTTCTGTGCAGGCTGACAACTTAATTGAAGCTGCCAAAGAATTTGCTCTCTCCGCCGCCGTCGCCTCCCAAAAACCTCCCCATCCCGCCGCACAGTGGGAGCAAATAGCACAATTGTGGCAAGAAGCTATTAACAGACTGAAATTGATTTCTGTCGATAACCCTGGGTATCTCGACGCTCAAACCAAACTCGCTAAATATCAACAAGATTTAGGAACTACCCAGATTAGACTGGAAGCAGAAAAAGATTCTGTAAAAGCTTTGCAAGCAGCTAAAAGCTTGTTTGCCAACTTGCAAAATAATGTGAATTCTCAAAATCCCGATTACTCCCTCAGCCAGTTGCAACAAATTATCAATCAATTAGAATCCGTCAAACCCGGTACAACTGTGTATCCCGAATCCCAAAAATGGCTGCAATCTGCTCGCAAGAAACAGCAAGAATGGCAAAAGAATTAGTCAGTTGTCAGTTGTCAGTTGTCAGTTGTCAGTCCACAGTTAACAGTCAACAGTCAACCGTCAACTGACAACTGACCAATTACCAAGTCGGGTCAACATACAGATTAATTGTCACTTGCTTTTTCCCCGAAGGGATGCCGGAAATACAAGCACAAATTGTATCTCCGCCATCAATTTCTACTTCGCAAGCGTGACAAGAACCCATGAGACAACCGGTAGGAATAGAAACCCCTGCACGTTTGGCTACATCTAGCAAAAGCTCTCCTGGTTCAGCTTCAACTGTCACGTTATCAGGTAAAAAACAAACTTTTGTCATTGAATTTGAACCTCAACTCTAACAAACAATAGTTAATAGTCAACTGTCAACTGTCAACTGTCAACTGTCAACTGTCAACTGTTAACTAATTAACCTAAAATATGCTTGATATCTAAATGCTTTTCCACTGTATCTGCTAGAGAGTCTAACAGAGCTTCTCGGTGTTCTCTGTAATTAGGAATACCAGTAGGCAAGGCGCGGAGTCCCCGCTGCTGCCGCAAGTGATTTAACCAAGCTCGCCGCCAAGCTCCGTTGTCAAAGATGCCGTGCAGGTATGTACCCCAAATTGATTGAGAAGTATTGACAATGCCTAAACTAGCATCGTCAAATAGCGGTTGAGTCAAATCTGACTCTAGGATTTGCGTTTTTCCTTGATGAATTTCGTAACCGGAAACTGGCAAACCCGGTTGAGGATAGTTAGATGTTACGATGCGTTGGCGGGCAATTTTGTTCGGTGCCATCGCAGTTTTCAAAGGCAGCAATCCCAATCCTGGAAATTCTCCCCTTTCTCCCTCAACGCCTTCTTTATCCGTGATACTTTCTCCCAGCATCTGAAAGCCACCACAAACTCCCATGACTGTACCGCCAGCTACTAAATAATTTTGAATAGCTTTTGCCATACCTGTTTGGCGCAGCACGTGCAAATCGGAAATTGTAGTTTTAGACCCTGGTAAAATCACGGCGTCTGGATGGCCTAGATGGTCTTTTGGGCTGACATATTTGACTGTGACAGTAGTTTCGGACTCCAGGGGGTCAAAGTCGGTAAAATTAGAAATTCGGGGCAGGCGGATGACAGAAATATTGATGTCAGTTTGAGAATTGGGAGAACGTCGATCGAGTAAATCGAGAGAATCTTCTGAGGGAAACACTTCGTCTATCCAAGGAATCACCCCAACTACCGGGATTCCCGTCCTTTCTTCTAGCCAAGTCAGGCCCGGATCTAATATCGATTTTTGCCCTCGGAACTTATTAATAATGAATCCTTTAATTAAAGCTCGTTCGTCGGGATCGAGTAATTCCAAAGTACCGATAATGTGAGCAAAAGCACCGCCGCGATCGATATCAACTACTAGCAAAGTTCGAGCCTTTAAATGTTTAGCTACCCGCATATTTGTTAAATCGCGGTGTTTGAGATTAATCTCAGCAGGGCTACCGGCTCCCTCACACACAATCATGTCAAATTCTTGCTTGAGAAATTCTAAAGATTCCCGAATAGCTTGCCAGCCGATATCGAAATACTGCTCGTAATATTGAGATGCTCGCACATTGGCGATCGCCCGACCCTTGACAATCAATTGAGAAGTCATGTCTCCTTGCGGCTTGAGCAAAATCGGATTCATTTCTACCCAAGGTGCGACGCCCGCAGCCCAAGCTTGCACTGCTTGAGCGTAACCAATTTCTCCGCCCGCCGCTGTGACATAGGAATTCAGCGCCATATTCTGACCTTTAAACGGAGTTACCCGCCAGCCTCGCCGAGCAAAGATTCGACACAAAGCTGCCACGAGTAAAGATTTTCCTGCGTGAGATGTTGTTCCCACGACCATAATTGCTTTCATAATATTAAGAGAGAGGGAAGAAGGAAGTTCGGCAACGGATTCTGTAACGGATGTAACGGATATAACGGATGTAACGGATGTAACGGATGTCAGGAAGAAGTAAAAAGTAAAAAGTAAAAAGTAAAAAGTAAAAAGTAAAAAGTAAGAAGGCAGAAGGCAGAAGGCAGAATCTAAAAAAATTCTGGTTTCTACCTTTTGTTTTCTGCCTTAAGATGACGGCTTATCTTCGTCGGATAGTTTCTCAGACTTGGATTCAGTGGCCGGTTTAGCAGTTTCGACTAGATTCGGATCGGGGGGATTCGGGGGACTCAATTCAGTTTGTTCTGCCTCAGAAGAGAGTTCTTCACCTGTTGATTCGATCGAGATCACTGATACTGAAACCGTTTCCACCTGCACGCTCAACCCAGGTTCTCCCGGTATTTCTATCTCTACAGGCGCTGCCATTTCCACCACAGTCATTTCTATCGATGCTGCAGGGGCTTCTGCTTCCGGTTCGCCTGCTGCTGCTTCCGGTTCATCAACTGCAGCCAGCGGTGTCTCGGTTTCCAGAGATACAGCAGGGGCTGCTGCTTCTGGTTCGCCAACTGCTGCCAGCGGTGTCTGAATTTCAGCGGACGATCGATCTTCGATCGGAGTTTCCCCTATTTTGTCAGAACTCGCGGTTTCTGTGGCCATCAACGCGGCCATTGCTTCAACATTGGTGGGAAAAGGCACTCCAAGGCTGGTTTCGACAGCAGTGTTGCTGGTTTCGGCTGCCACTTCCGCAGCCGCCTGGGCTAATTCGGATTCGAGAATTTGGTCGATACCCGGTGCAGGAGTTGCCGTTATTTTAGATTCAGGTACGATCGATTCTGGAGTCACTGAGGGTTTTGGCGTCTGGGGAGTTGCATCAGACTTGTTTTTAGCCACACCTCTTCCCAACATACCGCCGAGACTATTTTTGATATTGCCGAACAGACTTGCGAAACCGCCGGATTTTTTAGCTGGTTTAGGAGGAGTTGGAGCCACCGCCGCTGCTGCCGCCTGCGACTCTTTAACGGCTGTCCTCCATTCTGTTTCCTCGTCAAAATCATCGGCTTCTGGCTGCAGTGGAGGTTCTGGCTGAGCCTCTGCTGGCTCCACACTTGGTGCAACCGCTATTTCTGAAATTTCTAGAGGTAGAGGTAGAGGAGTGAAGCTGCTGGCTAATTCTGCTGGTGTTGGTGAAGTCTCAGCAGCAGGAGTTTCGACTGAAAACACTGGTATTTCTGCAATTGCAGGTGGTTTCGAGTCGGGAATTTTCAAGTCTGGGGCGATCGCACTTTCAGCAATACTTTCAACTATGGGGGGAATCGCCGGTTGTTCCTCTAGCTTTACCTCGCCCTTATCCAGAGTGGGTGCTGGAACCACATCAGTTTTCGGTTTGGGCGATCGAACAAACTTAGGTTTTTTCGCTGCTGCGGGTTCTTTTTTCTTGGCAAACAAGCCAGCAAACGGCACGCCTCCTGCAGCCAAATTCGCCGACTGAGGAATCGGCGTTTGCTCAGCAACCGGTGTCACCTGCCGGCGCAAAGTCAGAGTTTCCCAGGCAAACCAGCCCAACATCGCCACGCCCGCCATTTGACCAAGCAGGAGAGCACCAGTAATTCGTCCCGCACAAGCCCATAAAATTAACGCATAAAAAAGCCCTACCCCGCTCCAGGTAAAATCACTTTTGCGGTGTACTTCTGGAAAAAAGAAGGCCGCCATGTAAATACTGAAGCTGCCTAGACCGACCGCTAACGCCAGAAAGTATGCAAGCATATTGTCGGTACCTCCGCTGTGTCAAATAACTTCTACGCGCTAATTCTACCTTTGAGAGAGACTCAACGGCTTCTTTCTCTAGGACAATTCTTGATTTTTAGGGAAGTTTGGCAATGCGCCGTGTATAGGATTTAACACGTTCAACGGATGTTGACGCCAGAAGTGCGAGTCAAGATTTCCCAATCTTCCCCACACCCCCTATTCCCATCACCCCCCTATCCCCACACCCCCTATTCCCATCACCCCCTGCTCAGTGGTGATAGATGTCACTTAAACTATGCCCGTGCGATCGCACCAAGGGACTGAGGATGTTTATATGTTGTAGGTGTAAGAGGAATTATGCCCTAGGGCGTATGTATGGGAGACAATGCCATGTTAGAAAAACTATTATTAGCTGCCGGCTTAACCTTATCGCTTCAAATATTTCCCGGACTCAGCACTTCCGCGCCGTTACCGAAAAATTTGGTATTGCGATCGAGCGATCGGCCGGCTCAAACCCAGAAACTTCCGATCGTTGCAGTACCTGCAGGCATCCAGCCGAATGTCCAATCCTAATGATACGTGCCAGCTCATACGTGCAAATGCGATCGGACTTAGGCAGAGCCTTTCTAATATTTTTTTCGAGCTGTCCTCTTTTCTATGTGGCTGTTCACAACTCATCAGTTTGTAGTCAGGACTTTAGTCCTCATTAATCTCACCTAATAAGGACTAAAGCCCTTACTACAAACCGTAGGTCAATAATGAGTAGCAGATTGAACATTAATTCCTATAACATACTACTAGACAAATCTCAACATCAACTTGTCAAGTAAAGACTTTTAAACCTTAAAAAACTTGGGAAACCTTGAGTAATGGCTCAAAATAGATATATGATGTCAGATTGAGATCGAAGCTAATAATACCAATTTATTGTAAAGTTGCACATATCTCGATCCCCCTAAATCCCCCTTAAGAAGGGGGACTTTGATAAGAATCTTGTTCCCCCCTTATTAAGGGGGGCGCCAGGGTGATCGGATTCTATGCAGCCGCATAAAAAATTGGTATAAGCACATTGACTATTAAATCAAGGAAAGTGAAAATGGGACTTAGCGATATTCTCTTGAATGAAAACCACAGAGAAACTTTTGTTGATGACTGTGTAAAGTTGATAGACCAACAAGTTGCAGCAGCGCCGGGATTGGGTGGTTTGGCTCTTAAAGCTGCCTACTCTACTGTCAAGGGGATACGGGCTGACTATTGCGCCCAAGTCCTCGATCAACTTCTGCCAGAAATCTCGATCGCACTCGATCCGATGTGGACTGAAGCCGTAAACAATGGCAACCCAGTAGAATATCTAGCCCAAAGAAAAGGTGAAGTAGCAGACGAATTGCTCCAGATAAGTGACAAAAGGGTCGAGAAAAGCACAAGATCGATGGTTAAAGGTGCCTATGCCAAACTCCGCCCCTCAGCTAAGACTTACGTGGAAAACGGAGTACCGGATTTAGCCGAAATTATTAATAAACATAGTGCGGCCTGATAAGTGAGCAACGGCTAAAAAACAGAATACCCAGATACCCGGCTTCTTCAAGAAATCGGGTATCTCAAATCCGACTTATTCGTAAGTTTGTAGTTAGGAGGGAGAGTCCTAATTTTATGCTTATCCATTGCCAACTACCCATTGATTGGCAGCCAATATTTTCAACATCGCCTGTCCGGTAATTCCCAACCCCAATAACATTACAAACATCGCGCTAATCGCCGGCATAAATTTGACTGCTGTGATCTGTTTGGGCAGTTTATCAAAATTTCGTTTGGCATAAACTAAGATTAATCCGATCGCACTCAGCACTAAAGCCAATCCCAAACTAAACGCTACAACTAACGTCATCCCCAAAGCAACATTGCCCAAAGCCGATGCACTCAACAGCATCACCAAAGCGGAAGGACAAGGCAACAAACCGCCGGAAATCCCCAACGCTAATAAGCTTTTCCAAGTAATAGCAGAACCGTCAGCACCAGGAGGCAAATGCGAATGAATCCGGCCGTCTCCGTGATGGTGGTAGTGGTGAGATATATCTGGTTTTACAGGTGTAAATTCTCTCTCCCAACTTCCTCTATTTAAAAGGTTTACTGGTTCCTCACGGTTTATATTAAGGAGTTCCGTTCTTAAAAAACAGTTTTTATTGAAAAATTTAGTCTTAATTTTTTTGATAAATTCAGTTTTCACGACTAACCTAGTCTTGAGTTTTTTTAATAGTAAATTTAGCCCGATGAAGGCCACTAATAAACCCGAGATTAAACTTAGCCAAGGATCTAATTTTTCTGGATCAATTAAGTTAGAAGCAAACAAAGTAATTCCGCCCACCGCAAACACGCCGGCAGTGTGAGTAATTGTAGTGGTTGCTGCTAGAAATAAAGCGTGTAGGGGAGTAGCCCGCGAACCCACTAAATAAGCGCCGACTATGGTTTTTCCGTGTCCGGGCGACATCGCGTGCACGCATCCCCAAGCAAATGCTCCCGCTATTGCTAGTAAAAAACTCCAACCTGAATCCCAGAGAGATTCATTTCCGGCTAACAAAAAGTCGCGGTTTTGCGGCGTAAATACAAAGCTTTTTACAGCACCCGCTTGCACAATCGTGGCTTGGCAGCTAGCTGTCGAAACTTCGGGCAAAAACAGATTGTAATTAATCCGCAATTTCTCTGGTTTGGAGATGGAAATTGAGTCAGGCAAAGCGGGGGTTTTATCTTGAGAAGGTGCGGGCCAGGTGTAGTCTAAAATTAAGGTGCTGTGGGTATTCGGCTGCTGGATTGAAATGGCGGTTTTAGCTGCTATTTCTAGCGGGTTTACTGCTACGGAGCCTTGAATATTGCTACTGTTGGCGATGCGGATTTGTTGGCTAAAAAACTTTTCTAGCTGTGTTTGGTGCTTGCGAACTTCAGCAGGTTGTAGCTGGCTGTCTCGATTGTCGTCGGCGAAGTTTGTTAAACCGGTTGGGAAAGTTAATGTTATTTCGGTTTGCAAATCTTTGACTACTATTTCTGCTACGGATAAGTCTGACCAGTGCGAGTAAACTGGTCTGGTTGAGGTTGTTAGTAACAAGGAAAGTGTCAGGAAGAATAGGAGGAAAAACCTTAGTAATTGGTTCAACTTATAGTGCATAAATACCTTCGTTTTTAGGTAATTTGTTTGTGAATTATTTGTGTTTGTTGGGATTTTTGAGGCGATCAATCTTTTCGTGAGTCTCACAGTCCGCCAGGGGTTGAAACCCCTGTCTCATAGCGAAAGTCGGTTGAAACCGACTAAAAGATTTTTTACTTTTTAGTGAAATCTTTTAGTCCTCTTGACAGGACTTAAGCTTTTAGCCAGGGGTTGAAACCCCTGGCGGATTGACGGAATAGCGAACTTTGCCGAATGGCTGCTATTAGCTAATCTCAAAATTCATAACTTCCCAAACCTAATGCTTGGCGAGATCGATCGTCAAAATTCGGGTCAATTTCCTTGGACTTTTGAAAATAAGCGCGAGATTCAGCATCCTTACCTAAAGTACGGGCGATCGCAGCAGCCCGGTAAAACATACCCGCATCCCGAATGCCCGATCGCACTATTTCGGCCATCACTCGATCGGCCTTTTGCCATTCCCCAGCGGCGGAAAGCGCCCAAGCCAAAGTATCCAACGTCACAGCATCCCGCCGAATTTTCACCTCATCCTGCATTAACACCAGCGCTTCCGCAACATCCTGCGATCGACCTTTTTCCAGCAGCAAACTTGCCAAATCGCGCCGGTGTCCGAAACCGCGAGCTCCAGAAACCTGTTCCTGTCGCAGCCCTGCTTCTGCTTTGTCGCGAAGTCGCCGGGATTCGATCGCATCACCCTGCAAATCCTTCACCCTCGCCATACCGCGATCGACAATGCGATCGAACACAGTCGCAACCGGGCCAGAATACGCAGAAACCTTGCTGTAATAGCCTTCCGCCTCCCGATAATTGCCCTGCCGCGTCTCCAAATCCGCCAAATAAATCAGCGCCAGCGGGTATCGCGGCACCAACCGCAGCGCCTCCAAAAACAGCGCTTTCGCCTGCACAAACTGCCCGCGACGCGCGTAAAATCGACCCAAGAGCGATCGGGCCCGCGCCGAACCAGCAACCTCTCCCGGTTCCTCCGCCGCCATTGCTTGCCGGTAATCCTGCAAAACCTCAGCATCTCGGCCCTGAGACTCTCTCGCTAAAGCTCTCAAAGTGAGAGAACCCAAGTTAGGAATCCGGTTAACTAAGGCTTCTGCGGCTGCATTTGCCTCGCTCACTTTACCCATCGCTAAGTGAGATGTAACTGAAAGGGCGATCGCATCTTCATTATCAGAACCCGCCTGTTTAGCAAAGCGCAAAGCAGTAGCAAAATCGTGTCTCGCCTCAGCAATCCGAGCTAAAACTAACAGCGCACCTTTGTTGTCAAAAGGCAAATCGGCGATCGACCTTTGAGCCGCTTGTTCTGCCAATAAAAACCAACCTCCCTCCCCAGTAGCGCGAGCCATTTTTAAATAAGATCCCGCCAGCGCCGCCCGGTTCAAACCGCTGCGGGAATCAACAGCCAATCGCTGCTGGTAAAAAGCTATTTCTTGCTGAATTGCTTCCTTTTGATTCGGATTATTTCTCAAACTTTCCGAAAAATGATAGCGGTAATTAGTATCTAGATTTTCGGGGCTTTTGTTGGAAAATTTTTCTGAAATAAAACGAAAATTAGGAGGTAAATTCACTACTACCATCCCAACAAAAGGAACTACTATCAGCAGCCACCACGAGAAAATATCCGACTTTATTTCCTGTTTAGTTTTAGTTTTCATACATCCGCGTTCATCTGCGTTAATCCGCCTTCATCTGCGGTCAAAACAAGTCTTTTCTATTGTGGTAAGGTGCGTCGCCATCTATAATCTGCAAGTTTCATTAAAAATCTCATAGCGACGCACCCTACATTCATAGATCTGTCAACTGTCAACTGTCAACTGTCAACTGTCAACTGTCAACTGACTAATTAGGCAAAGCCAAATAAGGAAAATTCCGTTCTAAAGGTTTGTGTCCCTGAGCCGGATTTCCCGGAGTTCCGTTATATGAAACATTATCGCCAACCGGAGAACCCACCAAAGCTCCCAGAGTAATATCAATAACGTCGTCCATCAGCATACGACCTCCGATCAAGCTTCCTTGAGCATTTGTAGCGCTAGCGTAGCCGCTGGTTTTTGTGGTATCAATCCGCATGACATCGGGTAAGAAAGCTCCGGCGATCGCATTTGGATCGACATTATCCCGACCGTCCAAAAGATCGACAGCATTCAGAGTAGCAACAGCTTCCTGACGCACCGGAGCAGCAGCAGCGCTTAAATCAGATCTCGGAGGAATATTATTGAATGCTTCCAGATAAGCGGGAGTAACTATTAAACCCTCATTAATTGCAGGCCTGGCCAAACGCTCGAATTGTTTGAAACCGCCAGCTCCGTCTCTGATAGAAACAGTTGACCAAACATCAAAAGTATTCGCCCCACTTCCTGCTTGCAAAAATGCTTTCGGAACGCGGACAGCAATTGTATTGACGTTGTAACCTTTAGTAAAGTCAATCGCTTGACTCGGTTCTTTAAAAGCAGTGCGCGGCCCCGTTCCCAAAGCTGCGGCGCGAACTCGGAAAAATTGTTCCACATCAAAGAAAAACGGGTCTTCCCGTAAACCCGCAAATACAGTCAAGTTAGAACCGCCCACAGGTACTGTATTCAAAACAGCATTAGAATTCAGCGGAGTTGTGGCAATTAGCCCGCCGTTAACTGTAGCCTTAGTAGTTGTCTCCGAGCCGTTGCGAACAACAGTTACAGCTACCGCTTGCATACCTCTATTGTTAGGCGGACTGAAGGCAAACCGCAAGATAATATCCGAGCGTCCAGTAGGTGTAGAATTCACGTCACCTACCTGCGTGATATGAAATTGGTAAAGGGCTGTAGTGCTGAAATAATATTGATAACGGGCGACAGACCTGGGATTTGAATTCATAGTAAATACTAAATCCCCGTCCGCAGCACCTGAGTTTTGGTCTTTTTCGCGATATACATACAGGTCAGTTAAATTGACCGCGCGACCTTTGATATCTACTTCGCCGTCGTCGTGGTCGGAAGCGACAATTATCCCTGGAGTTAATAGAGCAATTAAAGCTACTTCAATAGCTAGTATGGTTCGGCGAATTTTTTTTGTGAGCTTCACAGTTAGCACCTTTATTTCAATGAAATTTTTGCACAAATCAATGCTAAATAACCCGCATTCGCGGGTTTTACTTTTGTAGCAACAGGTTGAAATCTGTCAACCTGTCGGGCTTTTGCGCTATTGCTGAGCCTTCTCCTATTGGTGGTATACGAAGGTTTGGCAATTTTGGATCTGTGCGGCCAGACTAATTTATATAAAAAAGTGGGTAATTAAGGATTTACTCGTGCCCGGACTATTCTTGGAAATGCCCGATCGGAGACACATCCACCCTCGCTATACAAGAGACAGAGCGTCGCTTATATGGGTTTCCAGACTCTTCTTGGGAGCGATCGAACAAAGCTTGGGAACGAGTGAATGGCGCGGTTTTGACTCTTCACGCTCAGGGATTTTTTCGTTCTGCATAAAGCGGATTGGTAAGTATCCAAAAAATCACTAATTAGGTGGTAAAATCCAAGATGACTTAGGATTTTTACAATTCAAAGCACGACAAAATTAGCCTGAAAAGGCATCCTCCAGCTTGTACCCCCAACTTCAAACTTACAATTATGTTCTGTAGTGATATACGCCGAATTGTTAATTTTGGATCTGTGCCGTCAAAACAAAAATTTTGGGTACACTGAAATGACAGGCCAGAAGTCAGGCGATGAATCGCTGCTTTTAGTGCAGATTGCCCGGAAAGACCAAACGGCATTAGCTAAACTTTACGATCGCTACGGTCGCCCAAGTTACGCTCTCGCTTACAAAATCCTGGGTTCGGTAGAAGAAGCTGAAGAAGTGGTAATCGATGTTTTTTCCCAAATTTGGCAAAAAGCAGCAACTTACGATCCTTCTCGCAGTCGAGCAGATACGTGGTTGTTCATGCTGACCCGCAGTCGTTCCCTCGATCGGCTCCGAGCGATTCAGCGAACAGTCCGGGCTGCTGAAGCTTGTCTGGAAGATGCTAAAATACCCATCTCTAGCGTTGCAGAACCGATGGAAGATGCAATGTTTAAAGAACGCAGGGAACAAGTCAAAGCAGCCTTAGAAAAACTGCCAAAGGAACAGCAAGAGGCGATCGAACTCGCCTACTATCAAGGGCTGACTTGCGCGGCGATATCAGCTAAAACTGGTATCCCGACAGGTACAATTAAAACCAGAATTCGGTTGGGTATTTCCAAATTGCGTCAAGCTTTGAGCGAACATTTTTTTTAGATGGTCAAAAAACAAAATTTAAGTTGTTTAACCTCAATCTAAAATTATGGTCTCTCCAATCATCCATCTTGAGTGCGAGGGCAGCAGACCAATTTCCAGTTTAAAATCAACCTAGGCTGAATTACAATTAATGGCGGAAAACAGATGGAAATGATGCCAGACGAGGAATATAAAATCCTTGCAGCCCTTCAAGCTCTCGATATCCTCGACGAGTCAGAACGCGGCGCATTTGCAGAAAAATTGAAAGAGTCCGCAGAACTTACAAGTGAATTAGCTGCTTTGGAATCAACAATTGCCGCGATCGCCTACACAGCCCCCCCATTTCCAGTCGCCCCCGACCTCAAAAACCGCCTGTTACAGCGCATAGCCGAACTGCCGCCAACCCAGGCAGAATCAGTAAATATCAACCCAATTGTTACCTCCCCAAAAGAGAACAATGCTCCATCTTTAATCGTGCGATCGAATGATGTCAAATGGAAATCTTATGGAGTTGCGGGAGTCTCATTGGGCAAGCTTTATATTGACAAAACAAATCGCCAAATTACCTGCTTGCTGCGACTTGAACCGGGAGTAACATTTCCCCTGCACCGACACGCTGCCTCGGAGGAAGTGTTTGTATTAGAAGGAGACTTAATTGTAGAAGGGGAAATTTGCCATCAAGGCGACTACATTCGATCGGTTCCCGGTTCCATACATTCCTCCCTCACACAAGGGGGATGTTTGCTGTTAATGAAAACTTCCATAGACAACGAAATGCTCGTCTGATATTATGTTTGTTGAATTACCGACAGCTTGGAGGGCGGGCTTATGTAGATTTTTAGTTAGAATTACAGATTGTTGGTGAAACCAGACCCTACAATTATTTTGGTTAATTTACCAGACACGCTCTCACTCAAAAACACCCGCCTTGCTCCGCATTCTGCGGTTAAAAATGCCAATATATTACATAATTTCCATGCTAAATTACTCGCGCTTAACTGCTGTTATATCCGCCGTTATTATACAATTTGTACCCAGCAACCAAAGCGCGATCGCCCAAGAACGCGAAGGATGTTTTCTTGTTAATTCAGTGGGAGAAGTAATTAACTTAAATTTGTTGTGTTCGCCTCAAGAATCAGACATTAAGCTGACAGGAAACGATGGGAAATTTCTCGAAGACTACAAACGCTTAGCAAAAAGTTACTCTCCCGAAGCAACGGATAATTTACTGCAAGCCATCCAAAGGGCCCCTGGTCAAAAAATTGCGGCCGCTAAAAGAATGTGTGCGGAAGCAAAATCGGGAGTTTCTCTGCCGGAAGTTAAATTAAGAGCGATCGGGCAAGCAGCGAGTATCGAAAATCCAACTGTCAAAGAAAGTTTTCTGGCGGATGCCGATATTATTACTACTCTTGCCGCCAACCATTATTGCCCGGAGTTAGCCAGTAAGTAATATCATGAAATTTGGAGAGACACGCTAAGCGAGCATCTCAGTTTTGCTTTTACTATCCCTGTGCGATCGTCCGCCTCCCACTCCTAAAAAATACTTGTTACAAAACTGAGATGCTTCCCACGGTAATGCCGCGTCTCTACTTGCAGCAACGATCCATGAAATTACCGGAAATGAAACATTTAAAATCAAGTTCCGCCGACTTGCGGGATTTATTCAAAGACAGCATTACAGTTAAATATCTCGCGGAACCGCTGAAAGCTGTCCCCGCTTGCGAAGACGCAGCCAAGTTGCGATCGTGGATGGAGGCCCGCGATTTTGACGTACTCGGTATCGAAGAAAACGGCACGGTTTGTGGCTATGTAGAACGATCGCACTTAAAGACAGGCAAGTGCAGCGACTACCAGCAAATTTTTCACCCCTCCCAATTAATTGCCGCCGCCACTCCTTTGATGGAATTGCTGCCACTGCTGCGAGAAAAACCGAGATTATTTGTATTAGAAAGCAACAGGATCGACGGGATCGTTACCTGCGGCGATTTGCAAAAAGCACCGGTGCGGATGCTGCTGTTTGGATTGGTGACGCTTCTGGAAATGAATTTATTACGGATCGTGCGGATTTACTTTCCCCAAGATTCTTGGCAAAAATTGCTTAAGGGCGATCGCATTTTAGCCGCCAAACACCTTTGGGAATTGGGGCGATCGCGAAATGAAGCAATTGACTTAATTGATTACCTGCAATTCTGCGACAAGCGAGATTTAATCCTGACTTCTGCTGAAATAGTCGATCGGCTGGGGCTCAAATCCAAACGCTACGGGGAGCGTTTTTTAAAGTCAGCAGAAGCATTGAGAAACAAATTAGCTCACGCTCAAGATTTAATTAACGGTTCTTCTTGGCCGGAAGTAATTTTTTTGGCTCAGGAAATAGAAGCGCTTTTGCAGCGTTGCGAAGAAATTGAAATGGCGGCACCTAATGAAGCTGAGAGCATTTAAAAAATCAGAAAGGTTCGAGACTAAAAAATGAAAAATCAATAACTTGCACAATTAAACCCCAGAAGCTTTGATCCAAGGTAAACTATTGCTCTATTAGTCACCTTCTTTATTTTTCATTCCTTAGCAATTAGGAAGCTAATTTAACGGTAAATTCCGAAAAATTCAGTAAAAACGAGCTGCAACTTTTCCAGAACTCCGACTTCAAGAGAGTGCCGACTTCTTTAAGCAGTCGGCACTATATATTAATCTCTCTTACGAGCAACAATGTGAAAAATATGCCAGTGTTTTTCCTCGCCTAGCGCCGTTACTCCAGGATGTTCTTCTTCGTCAAACCACTCAATCTGCAAGGACTTTAGCAGCACTTGAATTTGTTCGCGAGTATGATGAGTGCGATCGGGGTAAACAGCCCATGAGTCGCGATCGCCAAACAATTGACCGCAGAAATATCCTCCTGGATTTAGCGATGTCACGATCGTTTCCCAAAGATGGGGGAAATCGGCGGGCTGACAAAAAGGGAGGCAAAAACTGGCATTGATTAGATCGATCGATTGAGGCAAAGTTAAGGTTTCAAAACGCATCAATTGAGTTTGGAGCAGATCGCGTTGAATCGGACGATCCAGCAAGCGATCGAAGGCATTTTGTTCCCTGTCAATCGCTAAAACCCGCCAGCCTCGACGCAGGAGTTCCACCGTATCTCGTCCATCGCCACAGCCTAAATCTACAGCGAATCGAGGACGATATAGCAACGGTTCCGTGTCAAAAATTGACAAAGCTTTCAGCAAAGTTTCATGCGGCGGGCGACCTTCCACCGCTTGATAGTAAGTCACCCAATTCTGTTTCATCTTCTTCTTCCTCCTCTACAAATTTCCCCTCTTCTTCTGGCTCTTAATTTTTAATTTTTAGTTTCCTGTTAGTATACTGAGGAACCCAGCCTTGAGCACTGGTGTAATACTGCAAGGCTTTCAAGTACAGCGACGGAGTGAGATAAAACCAATGTTCGGTATTGGCAGGCACTTTAATGTATTCTTCAGCTTGCAGCATTAATTGTACCTGAGAGCCGTTAGAATACACAAACCCAAAAACGCATTCCCCAGCTAAAATGTGAAGAACTTCTGCATCTGTGTGGGTGTGAGTGCGATCGCTTTGAGTCATCAGCGCGTAAATCTGCTGCGAACCTGGATGCAGCACTTTCAAGTCGCACCACTTATATCCGCTGGCGCGCTTAAACTCTTCAAACTCGCTATTAAATGCTCCGAGAATCTGCTGTTTTTCTGTAACATTGAGAATGTCTTGAACTAGCAGTTCCTGAAACGCCGGATTTTTGTTTGTGGGCAGGGAATCGATCTCAATATTTAAAACGGCCAGTTGACTCGCGATCCCCCGGATATCCGTATATGTTCTACCGTCTTCTAGTTGCAGAACAGCCATATTACCACCTAATGTTTTGAGCTTTGAGGGAAATTTAGTTTCCATTTTTAAGCTGCTGTTTTAAGCTTTCGTCAAAAACTAAACTCCTGCTTTTTTTCAATAATAGCCGATCGCTAAAATCCTATATCTACCTTCATAATCATCAAAGAATTACCACAGATGAGATGATTTGTTGAGTTATTTAAGTTTTATTTCTAATTCTCAGAGTGGGGCTGGGAATGCAGATCCATAGGCTGTGGCTATTTTTTAGGGTTCGATGTTTAAACGGGCGATCAGTAAAACACCGCCTACAGCATGAAAAGACAGAAACACAGCCTCAATCTATAAAAATCTCGTCAGATTAGCTTACAATACAAGACTAAAGCTCAAAATTACGGCGCAGCCTCATTGCTGCTACTTTTATGTCTCTACCTATAGTTGCTATTATTGGACGCCCCAATGTAGGCAAATCGACGATCGTCAACCGTTTAGCCAACACCCAAGACGCGATCGTCCACGACGAACCAGGAATCACGCGCGATCGCACTTACAGACCAGCATACTGGGGCGATCGGGAATATCAAGTCGTAGACACCGGCGGGCTAGTATTCGACGACGAGACCGAATTTCTGCCTTTAATTCGCGAACAAGCAATGGCGGCCCTCGCAGAAGCCAGCGCAGCCATTTTCGTAGTTGACGGAAAAACCGGGCTCACCGGCGGCGACGAAGCGATCGCATCTTGGCTGAGACTGCAAAAAGTCCCAGTCATTCTCGCCGTCAACAAATGCGAATCGGAAAATACAGGACTCACCCAAGCAGCCGACTTTTGGCAATTGGGAATGGGAGAACCTTACCCAATTTCCGGCATTCACGGCAACGGCACCGGCGAATTGCTTGACAAATTAATTACTTACCTTCCCACGGAAATATTACCAGAAGTTGAGGAAATTAAAGTAGCAATTATCGGTCGTCCCAACGTTGGAAAATCGAGTTTGTTAAACGCATTTCTCGGAGAAAATCGCGCCATAGTCAGCCCGATTTCCGGCACAACCCGCGACGCGATCGACACCTTAGTAGAACGCAACGGTAAAACCTACCGCCTGATTGACACAGCCGGAATTCGCAAAAAGAAAAACGTCGAATACGGCGCAGAATTTTTCGGGATCAACCGCGCTTTCAAAGCCATCCGCCGCGCCAATGTCATACTGTTAGTAATTGACGCAATTGACGGCGTTACGGATCAAGACCAAAAATTAGCCGATCGCATCAGCCAAGAAGGTCGCGCCTGCATCATAGTCGTCAACAAATGGGATGCCGTAGAAAAAGAGTCCGACACCATATACGAGTACGAAAGAGAAGTAAGAACCCGACTTTATTTCCTCGACTGGGCAGAAATGATTTTTGTTAGCGCCATGAGTGGACAGCGAGTTGAAAAAATCATTGAATTAGTAGATAAAGCCTCCGACGAACACAAACGTCGCGTCCCTACCGCCGTCATTAACGAAGTGATAGAAGAAGCCACAACCTGGCACTCAGCCCCAGTTACCCGCCAAGGAAAACAAGGCAAAATCTATTACGGTACTCAAGTGCGATCGCAGCCACCGACAATCGCCCTATTCGTCAACGATCCCAAACGCTTCACCGAAAACTACCGCCGCTACATGGAAAGCCAATTCCGCAAACACCTAGGCTTTACCGGTACACCAATGCGGCTACTTTGGAGAGGCAAAAAAGTTCGTGCCACCGAAATGAGCACAACAAACAGAGCACTGCGCGTGAAGTGATTTTAGATTTTAGATTTGGGATTTTAGATTGAAGAGAAAACGCAGTTTAATGGTATAATTAAGTTGCGATTTTTTTCTTTTGTCTTCCTTCGCCTCTTGGCAATTCAATTACTTGGTATTTGAAACAATTCCAAATCAAACAATCTAAAATCTAAAATCGCAAGGTGGACGAACAAGAGTTTAAAAGAAGAACAAAGCAGCTAGCATTGAGAGTTATTAAGCTAGTAGATGCGCTGCCCAAAGGCTCCGCTTCTCAGGTAATTGGCAAGCAGTTAATTCGTTCAGCAACTTCTGTAGGAGCCAATTATCGAGCGGCTTGTCGTGCTAAGTCAACAGCAGACTTAATTTCTAAACTCAGGATAGTGGAAGAAGAAGCGGATGAAAGTCTTTACTGGATGGAGTTAATAGTTGAAGCTGAATTGGTAGATGCCACTAAATTGAAAAGTATCATGTCAGAAACCAATGAGATTTTAGCGATGACAGTTGCGTCCATCAAAACTTTAATTGCTAAAAACCCAACAGCAAATCGCAAATAAAAAAATGTCAAAATTCAACAAAAATTTTCTCTCAAAAATCAAACAATCAAATAATCCCCACTCAAAAAATCAATTGCTCAATCAAATAATCCCATTCAAAAATCAATAAATCAATCCCTCAATCAATAAATCAATCCCTCAATCCCTCAATCCCTCAATCCCTCAATCCCTCAATCAATCCCTCAATCAATCCCTCAATCAATCCCTCAATCAATCCCTCAATCAATCCCTCAATCAATCAATCCCTCAATCAATCAATCAATCAATCAATCAATCTAAAATCTAAAATCTAAAATCTAAAATCTAAAATCGACAAGATGGACTTACTTCGATCGCTCCCCATAGGACTTTACCTAGAACAACCAGTAACCTGGCTTCACCGGCTAGACTCCCGCGTAAAATTAGCTTGGTTGATGACATTTCTGATTGCACCCATACTCGCCAATCCCATCTGGCGGTTGATGCTAGTAGGAATGTTAATCGTACTCACACTAACAGCAGCAATTCCCTGGCGCGTGTGGAAACAGCAAATGGGAATGCTGCTGCTATTCTGCCTATTAGTATTTTGCCTCAGCGCGATCGCCCCCGACGGACTCCCCGCAGAACACCAGCCCCGCATCCCCGCCGACGAATTAGCCTTTTCCCAACAGCCGGCAACCCTTTCGCCCCCTCAAAAGCCCAAACCCTGGTACCAATCTTTTAACTTAGGCTCAAACTCCCCAATCCCCAATCCCAAAGCCCAAAACTCAAATCAACTCCCCCAACCCACAAACTACCGTTACGTTGTATTCAAACAAGGCCCGATTAAAATCACTCGCAAATCCCTAGATTTAGCTATCAACGTCAGCACCCTATTTTTCACAGTAATTTACAGCACCAACCTCTACCTTCTCACCACAGCCAGCGAAGAAATTACCGCCGCCCTTGAAAACTTAATGCAGCCCTTGCGCCGCTTGAACTGGCCTATTACCGAAATAGCCTTAACATTAACCTTATCTTTGCGATTCATTCCCCTAGTATTGGAAGAAATACAAAATTTAGTGCGATCGGTCAGAACCAGAGCGATAAACTGGAAAAAACTCGGATTTCGCAGCGCAGCTCAAGTGTGGTTGATGATAGCAGAGCGGCTGTTAGAAAACTTGCTCCTGCGAGCTGAACAAATTGCCAGCGCCATGAAAGTTCGCGGCTTCACCAGTCCCGATCGACACCGGGTAGAATGGCACCAGTTGCAATTGAAAATCCGAGACTGGATCGCCCTCGGCTGCTTGCTCGTCCTCTGGAGCGCCCGCTTCGTTTGGGGCTGGGACAGTTGAGATTTTAGATTTTAGATTTTAGATTTTAGATTGAATAATATTGAAGAATTGGGAATGACTGATTCGAGCGGGGTTTGGAACACCGGCCTAGATTTGAGTAAGTTTTGTCTGGTGCGCGACAGTCCTGCTAAAGTAATGGAGACAAATATTTAGAGAACCAAGACCTTGAACATCTATCTTGGGACAGATATTGTATATGTTCCGCGCATACAAGCCGCATTAGATCGGTTTGGTGATCGCTTCCTCGAAAAAGTTTACACGCCCGCCGAACAAAGGGATTGCGGGCAACTAAATTCTCAACACAGCAGCATTAAAGGTAAAATGAATCGAGTTTCCTGCAACCAGCTAGCGGGGCGCTGGGCAGCAAAAGAAGCCGTTGTCAAAGCTCTAGGCACGGGATGGCGGGGAATACGGTATGCAGATGTGGAAATTCGGCGCTCCGAAAACGGTGCTCCCAATGTGCAACTGCACGGAACCGCAGCAGCACAAGCCTCTGTTTGGGGAAATTGCCAGTGGCAATTAAGCCTCAGCCACGACGGAGACTACTGCACGGCTACGGCGATCGCCCTTTGTAGCCCGCCGTCAAACAACACCGTCGGGCGATCGAGCGAAACTAAAATCTAAAATCTAAATCTTTAATCTAAAATTGATCGATTGTGAGCGTGAATGACTACCGAAACTTACCTGAATCATCCAAACTTTGGCCTCCTCTTCAGGGTATCCCAGGTTGAAGACAGCCAAGAATTATTTACCACCCTATACGCCCAGCGCCTGTTTTTTTTGGTGACAAACGGCCCTGGCGGGCTGAGATTTGAACCAATTAGCCGCTCCGACGCTCGCCTCATGGTTGAAATTCGCCTGCGAACCCTGCGTCGCAGCGGTCAATATCACGAGTACGACCAATTGCAGACCATTCACCAGCGCACATTTCAATAACGAAAATCAGTAATTTGGTAATTGGTAACTGTCTTAATTTTCCTTCCCTCCCGTCAAGAGCGTTGAGTACCCATGACCATAGCCTCTCGAATTAAAAGCATTCGCCAACACTTGCCGGACTCAGTGCGGTTAATTGCCGTTACCAAACAGGTACCGACTGATGCTATCCGCGAAGCATACGACGCCGGTATCCGGGATTTTGGCGAGAGTAAGGTTCAAGAGGCTGCCGAAAAACAAAGCCAACTGCAAGATTTACCGGATATCAACTGGCACTTGATCGGCCACTTGCAAGCCAACAAAGTCGCCAAAGCCCTAGAGCATTTCCAGTGGATTCACTCTCTCGACAATTTAAAACTCGCTCAGCGACTTTCGCGCTTGGCGGGGGAAATGTCCTCCTCTCCACAAGTCTGCCTGCAAGTCAAAATGTTGCCCGACCCGGACAAATACGGCTGGAGCGTTCCAGAACTGCTGGCCGACCTTCCAGAACTCAACAAATGTCAGCATATCAAAATTCAAGGTTTGATGACAATTCCTCCGCTGGGATTAGATGACTCGCAAATCCTCGAATTATTTAACAGCACTCGCGAACTTGCACAGAAAATCCAGCACCAAAATTTGCCCTGCATTCAAATGCAGCAGCTCTCGATGGGGATGTCGGGAGATTATCATTTGGCAATTCAAGCAGGTGCTACTATGGTACGGCTAGGACAAACCTTATTTGGCTCTAGGAGGGGATAAATAATTGAAATCTTCTGATAAAGACAATTTGGGTTAAATATAGAATAGTCAGCTACCCGCGACTAACGCGCAACGCGAGTATAGTCGGGGCAGCCAAGTCGTGAAGGAGCGTGAATCATGAATATTTTTTCTAAACTGCGAGATTTTGTAGGCATCAACAATGAGCCTGAGTACGATGACGTTTACGACGAAACGGAAGGGGAGCGCTATCAGAACTTCTACCAAGCGCCTGAACCGAACCCCGCTGCAGTCGCAGCCGCAGAAGAAGAACGTCGTCAAAATCGTAGAATGCGAGAGCGGTCAGTAGTAGGATCGACAGGTATGGATGTCGTTGCACCAACCGGCGGAGTAGGGTCAGTAATGAATAACGTGATTGGAATGCCTGGAGCTATGAACGGGATTTCGGAAGTAGTAGTAATGGAGCCGCGCACTTTTGAAGAGATGCCGGCAGCAATTCGAGCCCTTAAGGAACGGAAGTCTGTGGTTTTGAACCTGACGGTGATGGACCCAGACCAAGCGCAAAGAGCTGTGGACTTTGTGGCGGGCGGTACTTATGCCCTTGACGGTCATCAAGAGCGAATTGGCGAAAGTATTTTCTTGTTTACGCCTAGCTGCGTGCAGGTGAGAACTCAGTCTGGTGTGGTTCACGAAGTGCCTCCTGCTCAAGGACGGCCTCGTGCTGCTGCTCCTGCACCGACAGTCTGGCCGGCAGAACAAGCTCCAGTAGCTCAGTAGTTCAGTTGACAGTTGACAGTTGACAGTTGACAGTAGTCAGTGGTGAGTAGTTAGTAGTCAGTAGTCAATAGTTAACAACTAATAACTGTGGAATAAACACTGCGGATTAATAACATTAGCTAACAACTAAGTAACCAATGACAACTGACAACTGACAACTGACAACTGATAACTCAAAAGTGACAAGTGACAACTGACTAATGACAAACATAAAATTTGGTACGATCGGCGGCGGGGTAATGGGAGAAGCTCTCTTATCCCGCTTAATAGCAGAAAAAGTTTATTTGCCTTCAGAAATATTGGTGAGCGAGCCTGGGGTAAAGCGCCGCGAGTTTTTGACTGAGAAATACGGGATTGGAACAACAGCCAGCAATCTAGAAGTTGCTGTCGCTACAGAAGTGCTGTTTTTGGCAATTAAACCCCAAGTTTTTGATACGGTAGCTTTGGAGTTGGCGGTGGCGGCCGATCGCCAACAGGGAAATAATGGAGAAACGGCTAATTCCCCGCCACAAGCGCTGGTAGTGTCGATTTTGGCAGGAGTGCCACTGAGCAAGCTCGAACCAGCTTTTCCGGGGCGGGGAGTGCTGCGGGTGATGCCGAATACTCCAGCCACGGTAGGGGCGGGAATGAGCGCGATCGCTCCGGGAAAACTTGTTCAACCGGCTGATTTAGAATTGGTAAAGCGCATCTTTCAGGCCGTGGGAGAAGTGGTAGAAGTACCTGAGAGTATGCTGGATGCGGTGACTGGGCTTTCGGGTTCCGGGCCTGGTTATGTAGCAATTTTGATTGAGGCGTTGACAGATGGCGGAGTTTGTGCTGGGCTGCCACGGGCGATCGCCTCTCAATTAGCTTTACAAACAGTATTCGGTACAGCGAAGCTAATGCAAGAAACGGGAATGCACCCGGCACAATTGAAAGATCAAGTTACGAGTCCCGGCGGTACAACTATTGCGGGAATTGCTAAATTAGAGAGTAGCGGCTTTCGTTCTGCGCTAATCGAAGCCGTGAAAGCAGCTTGTTTGCGTTCTCAAGAGTTAGGTAAATAAGTCAGGAATAACGCACAGAAACCGTCAAAAACGAGTTCAATCGCACTTTAAACCTGCCGATTTTGCCGTCCGATATTTGACGGGAACAAAAGCTACACCGAACTGTTCTTTTCGACACTTGACAATATGCACTAAATCCGGTTGAAAATTTTGGCGATCGCCGTTCGCATCAAACTCAATAGTTCCTGTTGCTCCTGTGGCGCTAAAATTCGGACTCGCAATAGTTTTCTGCATCCCTTCGCGGCTCGGTTGCTGTTGCATTTCTATTGCTGTAATTAGCGTCCAAGTTGCATCGTAGGTTAAAGCTGTGCGGTGGTTGACGTTTCCTCCCCAAAGCTTTCGAGCGTTTTCGGCAAATGTGCGGTTGGGAGCAGCTAAGGGATGCCAAGAGGATGATGTCACCAGTTTCTCAAAAGACGGTAACTGGGAGGCAGTTTCTAAGGTTTTCTGGCTGTAGATGCCCCCGGTTCCCACTACCCAATTGCGAGCGCCATTGGCTTTAATAAGTGCCATCGCATTTTTGACTGCATCCGGGACATGACTCGTACTTAAGACGATCGCTGTTTTCTCGCTTCGTTCGACTTCTTGTAATGCTAGTTCAACGTTGAAATTTTTCTTACACACATTGTATTCAGTGATGCTTAAAATATTTCCTCCTGCTTGTCTAAACTGTTTTCTGAATTCTTCCCACAATGAGGAAGTAGCTTGAATCTCCGGACAGTAGAAACCCACCGCTTTTTTCTGACCTGCGTTTTCAATCAGATAGTTCTTGAAGTTTTCAGCAGTAATTTGATGTCTAGGGACAGTGCGAAAGAAAAACTTCCGAGGTTTTTCTGTTAATTGTTCCGTTGTAGTCCCAGGCGAAATTAAGACTAAATGATTTTTGTCATAAGTATCGACTGCATGCACAGTCATCTCGCTAGTATAGTGACCGACGACGCCCAATACCTCGGTTTGCTTCACGAGTGAAGAGGCCCTAGCTTTTGCTTCTGTTTTGAGGTTGGCATCGTCAGCGATAATGACTCTAATACCCTTGCCATTAATGGCTTTCCCTGCTAAAAAACCTTGACCGGGAAAGTAGTTATTGCGATCGGAATGAAACACTCCTAGGTTGACTTCTGTTTGGGCATGGGCAATGCCGCGCAACATTTCTCTAGCCAAATCAGAATTGACAGTACCTCCTTCGGTGTTGCTGATGGGAACGGCAACTGCCAGGGTGTAGTAATCAGCTTTTTGGGCGTTCAAAAGAGCATTATTCATGTAAATTAAAGTTTCTGGATCTTTGCGTTCTTCTTCGTTCCACGATTGTTTTAATAAATTAAAAGCTGATTGATGGTTTCCATTAAAAAAATCATTTACTCCCCATTGCTTTAATCGCGAAGCAGATGTTTTGATGAGAATTTCATCGCCACAACTCACAGCATCTCCCTGGATTAAGGGACAAGTTTGAGGGGTGAAAATTTTGTGTATTAAAAATGCTGCTAGCCCGAGGCATCCTGCGATCGCGATCGGCAAGCAGACTCTCAATGTATCTTGCCATTGGCGTTGAGGCTTCGGCAGCAGAGGTTGTTGTGAAGAGGGCGCAGGTGAGTGCAACGCTGTTAGCGAGATCAAATCCTGCAACACTTCAGCAACAGATTGATAGCGATCGTTAAAGTGGTAACGCACCATCTTATTTAAAACTTTTTTCAGCTTGTCGCTAATTTGTACCATCGGGCGATCGTCAGTTGAGTAGTGCCAGACGAGTTCCCCCGTTTTTTTATCATGAAAAAAGTCTTCAATATCTAACCCTGCGATCGCTTGAATGCCGATGATTCCCGCAGCATAGATATCGCTGTTAAATCTTGGTTGATTTTTCCACTGTTCGGCTGGCATATAACCCTCTGTACCAACCGCGCGAGTTTGAGTTATTTGACCGTGCTCGATCCCCAAAGTGCCGATCGCTTTTACTGCCCCAAAGTCAATTAACACAATTTTGCCGTCAAGCTTGCGCCGGATTAAGTTTGACGGTTTCAGATCGCGGTGAATAATACCTTGAGAGTGGACGCAATCTAAAACTGACAAAATATCTTGCAATAAATCAATAACTTCTGACTCCTGAAACTGCCTGAGAGATGCGAGTTCTTTGTTGAGCGGATTTCCTTCGATGTATTCTTGAATTAAGTAAAATTTTCCCTGTTCTTGAAAGCGATCGATTAACTTGGGAATCTGCGGACACTTATCGAGATAGTTCAGGGTTTTAGCTTCTTTTTCAAATTGGTGCTGTGCTTCCTCCAACAGCCGCTCATCGTTAGATTCAGGAGGCGGAATTTCCTTGACGACGCACAGGAGATTTTCGGGGCGGCCCAAAGCGTCGTTAGCCGTATAGGTTTTAGCAAACCCTCCCTCACCTAATTTAGCGATAATTCGGTAGCGATCGCGCAGAATATCCCCTGGCTTTAGGCACATAGATTCTCCGATTCCCCGACTCGATCGGTTAGTTAATATTGATTTGGCCGCATATTTTGGTACTCTCTATGAATATTTGGGCGAAATCAAGACTTGCGTTGCCAATTTTATGAAATTGGCTCTTTTTTCTACTGGTTGCAACATATATTTACAAAACAACAACAATTCTACCGCTCAATCGCTAGCTGCTGTTTCCAATTTCTCTCCAATCCTCGGTTCAGTACCATTCAACAAGCGCTGAATATTACTCCTGTGCCGCACAATTACAAATACCCCGCCCGCAATTCCAAACAATACATAAGCCAGCGGCTGATGTAAAGCAAACATCAATCCAGAAACGCTAATTGCCCCGATAATCGAACTTAAAGAGACAATTCGCGATACCGCAAATACTATCCCGAAAATTCCGAAAGTTCCCAAACCAACAGGCCAGTACAAACCTAGCAAAACTCCCAAACTCGTAGCCACTGATTTACCGCCGGTAAACCCCAGCCAAATAGATTTGCTGTGGCCCAAAACAGCCGAGAAACCCGCCAAAGTTGCCATCCAAGGGAGGACAGTTGCAGTATTTTCTAAACCTGCGGCGGTTGCTAGCTGGCTGGTAAAAGTGAGAGAGTAAATATAGCGGATTAGGACGATCGCACTTACCCCCTTCAACACATCAACCAGCAACACCCCCAACCCCGGCCACTTCCCCAAAGTCCTCAGTACGTTAGTCGCACCAGTCGAACCCGAACCAACCTCTCGAATATCAATTCCTAGCATCCATTTCCCCAAGGCGTACCCAGTCGGAATCGATCCCAGCAGATAAGCGGCTATTAGCAATGCGCCATTTAAAATTATCCAGCTAGCCATTTTTTAATTTTAGATTTCGTGTACTTTTAAAATTTTCAACCTTTCCCCTAGCATAATTAGCAATTAGCAATTACTAATTAGCAATTACCAATTACCAATTACCCATTACCCCCTATCAAAAATCCTTAGCCGCCATCAAAGTTTGCGGATCGGCAGCAAAGGCCAGCCATAACGGAAATTGCAGGATTGACAAACTAATTAAATCCTCAGTTTCATCAATGACAATTAGTGGCAATTTGCCATCTTTCACCAGTCGATCGGCTTTTTGAGCCAAAGCCTCCGCAGACTCAAACATAATAATCCCCCTTTCCGGGCCAAAATCGCTGCGAGTAATGCCCAAACAGTCCTGCAAACCCCGGCGCCACTCTCCCAAACGTTCGGGACTGTTCGCGAGCACCAAAGTCCGCACCCGCCCGCCGTAGACGCTTCTGAGTACAGAAATAATTGTCGAAGTAATCAAGATATTTTGCAAGCGCGAACCCATAGTCCGCAAAGCACCCCTTCCTCCTTGGGTGAAAAACCAGTTAGAAACTCGTTCCGCGTGGATGGGTTCAAAAGTGCGGCGAAGTTGCCAAGGCGGGCCGTAGTAGTCGGGGACAGTGCGGTATTGATCGAGGGTGCGGCGAATTTGTTTGGCTTGTTCTTGAAATCCCTGTTCGGCAAATTTGGGATTTACCGGTGCTGAGGATTGAGACTCCTCAGCAGCAGTTCGCTGTGGTGTCTCTTGCACTGGCGGTGTCAAATCTAAGAGTTCGGCGGTAGCGGCCAAATCCTGCAAACTGCCTACTAAATAGTCTTTGAAACCCTGGACTCGAATTGCTAAATCTTGGGAAACGCCGGCAAAAGTGGTTCGCATTTCCTTTTGAATTCGATCGCGCCGACGTTCGAGTTTTTCTACTTCTATTTGTAGCGCTTGTTTGCGCTGATCTAATTGAATCAAGCCGTCTTGTACCAAACGCCCGATCGAGGCTTGAGCCTGGCCCAACGCTTCTATAGCATTGGCTTTCTCGGCTTCCAATGCTGCAATTTTTTCAGTCAAAGCTTGTTCTTGCTGGTGCAATTCTTTGACTCTCTCTGCCAACTGTTCGGTAACATTGTCGGGGATGGGCGTTACCGTTTCTGCGGTTGCTGTTGGCACAGAGTCTGTTGGAAGCTCGATTTGAGCGATCGGACTTTCTGATTCGGCATCGTCGTTGTTGGGCCCAATTTGGGCGATTGCGCCTGCTTCGTCCACGAATTGGGCGATTTCGGCATCTTCCTCGTCCAACGGCGGGTTTGTTTCTGCCGGAACTTGGGCTGGCAGCTCATTTTCGTCGATCCACAAATCTTGTGTTTGAGATAGAACTTGGTACTCCGTCTCATTCACGGGTAAATTTGGTTCGCCGTCACCGCTTGGGGCGGCTGGTTGTGGTTGCGGTTCTTGGGTTGGAGATTCGTCTGAATTCATGGGAAATTTTGTTCGGCGTAGGGCACGGAAAAGTTAAAAATTAAAAATTAACAACTTTTTTAGTCTTGACGGGGACAGCGCTGTTCTAAGCAGGTCTGTAGCATTTTACGATCGAACAGAACCGGCAGAAAGTGAATGCTGTTAATTTCTTTGAAATAGAACAAAATCGGCACCGCGGGCCAAAATATCCGCCAATTTTGCCATTCTCGGTAAGGAAAGCGGCGGATTAACTTGGACGATCGATAAATGTCCAAATCTGTTGGGGTAAATTGTAGCCGGAGGGTGGCGGTTTGGTACATCAGAAACAAGCCGAACACAGAAAGCGGCAAACTCACCCACTTCTGAACGAACAGTAGCGGTAGGGCCGCCAGTACCAGGACTAGGGGAATCGCATAACTCGGAGCGAGTTCGATCGTATTTGTCGGCGCAGTCGAAGAGGCAGTTGTAGTCACGGGTTTAAATCAAGGGTAGTAAACGAATGTTGCCAATTATTCATATTTTATCTGTTTCCTAGCTTACAAGCCCTTGAGTACGCTAGAACCCGTTCCCTGAAACATCAGCCAAGTCAGGAAAAAGTTCACAATAAAAATAGCCAGTAAAGCCGTCACCACCGCCGTAGTCGTCGATTGACCGACGCCTTTTGCCCCGCCGGTGGTGGTCAAACCCCAGCTAGTGCCGATTACAGCAATCAAGCCACCGAATACAAAAGCCTTAATTGCCGCGCTGCAAATATCCCACAGACTCAGGAAATTGCGGACTGATTCTAAAAACACGCTTTGAGAGATCCCGTACATCGTCGTAGCAATCAGCAGTCCGCCGAGGATGCCGGTGACGAGACACATGATGGTTAAAATTGGCAGCATCAAGCAGCAAGCAAGGACGCGGGGAATTACTAAATAGTCGATCGGGTCTGTTCTGAGCATCAGCAGGGCATCTATCTGTTCTGTTACCTGCATCGTGCCTATTTCCGCTGCAAAAGCCGAACCTACCCGCCCCGTCACGATTACGGCTGTTAAGACGGGGCCGAGCTCGCGCGTCAAAGACAAAGCCAAAACGCCACCGACGACATTGCCTGCACCGAGGTTAATAAACTCCCTCGCTACCTGAATAGTAAATACCATGCCGACAAAACCCGCAGTCAGCAAAGCAATCAGCAGAGATTCCGGGCCGACTGCTGCCATTTGGTCGAGGGTGTTGCGGCGGTGAATTTTGCCCCTCAGCAAGTGCAGCATGACTTGGCCGCCCAATAAAGCTGCTGCCAGCAACCGCTGACTCCACAAACTGAGGCTCGAAGATGTACTGGTGCTCAAGGGGATTTCGAGTATAGAACAACTGCCAAAAATGAAATCTATCTACAAATCTTAAACAAGTTTTTTCTATAACATTTAAGATTTCTGACAGAACTGGCCACGGAGGGCGATCGCTGCCTATCGTAGAAAAGGACAAGTTTTGTTTGCTTGCACCTTTCGGCAGTTTAGCTGAATTTACTGACTCTTATGAGCATTTTTCCCAATTTTCTTCGCTCTGTACTGCTGACCAGCCTGTTGAGCTTTGTCGCCCCCTTATTGTTAATCGGCGGGGGATTGACTAGCTTTTCGCTGATTGGCTTCGTGCCTGCTCTCCAAGGAGTTGGTCGTTCTGGAGAAGACCTGATTTTGCAGTTCTTAGCTACTTTCGGCAGTGGCTGTCCCCTCCAGGGTTTTTTCGTGATCGGCCTAACTTTTAGTTTGGTGGGTGCTTTGTTTGATACCTACGCTTCTTATCAGCATTCGCGGTGGAGTTAATCGAACCTTCGATTTTAGATTTTAGATGGGAATTCCTGGCTCGAATCTAAAATCTAAAATTGCTTGGTTCGGGTTGGATCGGATCTCCGCACCCGCAATTATTTAGCAGTATCGATCGCGAATGTTCGGAAATGCGATCGGCCTTTTTGCGGAAAACCGAATCCCCATGTTTCGGGAGCTGGAATATATTAAATACAAGTTGAGTCAAGTGTTTCTCAACCCCTAAAAACTTCAGATAGTCGAGGTATTAGTTATGGCACTTATTCGTTGGGAACCTTTGCGGGAAATGGACTCCTTGCAGCGAGAAATGAATCGGTTGTTTGATAGCTTGACTCCGGCAACCGATCGCGGATCTAACGGTTCTGCTTTTCTACCCCCCGCCGAACTCGATGAAACTCCCGAAGCCATCCACCTTAAGTTAGAAATTCCGGGCATGGAAGCTAAGGATTTGGATGTACAAGTAACCGCAGAAGCTGTTGCTATCAGTGGCGAACGCCGTCAAGAAACTAAGAGTGAAGATAAAGGCATGACTCGCTCTGAGTTCCGCTACGGTTCGTTCCGCCGGGTGATTCCCCTACCGGCACGGGTTCAAAATGACAGCGTAGAAGCTGAGTACAAAAATGGAGTTTTGCACCTGAATTTGCCCAAAGCGGAAGCAGAAAAGAACCGCGTGGTTAAAGTGCAAATCGGCGGCTAATAATTGTTGGCTAATTGCTGATAGATAGGGCGTGCGGTGCGCGCCCTATTTGTTTTGGGTATTGGCCAAACAGGGCATTGGGCATTGGGAGTTTGAGGAAGGATTCTTCCTTCTTCGATATCCATCGATCCATCCATCCGTTACATCCCGTACATTGCTCGTTGTCAAACTTCCTTTTTCCCATTTTCCACCTGTGCTAAACTCCAATAAGCAATGGTTGGTGAGGAGACTTGCGTGCCGAGTCAGGGAGTGGGAGCAAATGGAATTGCATCTGAGTTTGGAGACTTAACCGGGATGACTCGCCAAGAAGTCGATGATTTTTTTCGCGGATTGGGTGCAGAAATCAGAACTACTGAAGGGGGTTATCTTGAATACGAATTTGCCGATCGTTCGCGAGTCAATATCCGTCCTGATGGTGAAGTTGTACGCACCCCAGCTCCCAGATACGGTTCAGATGGCCGAAAAATAAACAAAGGTTTGCGTCTTGACAAAGATGGCAGTTTGGTCAAAACAAGCGATGAATTTGGCAATAATATTCCTGGGACGCACAATACTGGAGAAAAAGTGAGTAATTAATATGCCCGATGACTACAACTTGCTTAATTTAGGTGGACTTACATCCCTCATCACCAATGTCAATGTGTCTTTGTGGGGGAATGAAATTTTATTTGAATGTATTTACGATCCGACAGGCGATCGATTGCCTTATAGCATAGTATTTCATGACTGCAGAGACATCAGTTGGGAGGTGTTCCATCCTGAAGATGTCAAAGATCCTGAAGCTGATTTGATTGGTTTTCATTTAGGTGAAAACGCGCACCGGAAAGCAGCTTTGATTCATACGGATATTTTTGAAGTTTTAATTTTGTACGGCAGTTTTAGCATTCACAAGGGAGAAAACCTAAAGGCTGAAGTAGAAGATTTAGAAACAGAGAATTGGGGTATCACAATCGCCAGCAGTAATGTACCAATTGTAAACCCCCCCCCCGTTAAATTCCCAAGCGGTTAGTAATATTATATCGGGTAAAATAACTATTACAGGACTTACGCACTCCGACTCCTCGAAACTGGGTTTTTTACCTAATCTGCGGGTTTTAACGAAGTATTTTCGTACAAAACCCGGTTTCTGGGCTGCCATATGTAAGTCCTATATTATTAGGTTTGTAGTGAGGACTGAAGTCCTCCTCAAAAATGTGAGGATTGAAGTCCTGACTACAAAATAATTACCAATTTTTCAAAAAAGACAGTAGGTATTGTTGCCCGCCTCAGTTTACGATACTTAATAGAACTTTTTTCCCAGATGAGGTAAAACACAATGCCTGATATTGTTGATATTGCCGTAGGTGCGGGTTCGTTCCAAACCCTCGTAACAGCCGTGCAAGTAGCTAATTTAGTAGATGCGCTCAAAAGTCCGGGCCCTTTCACTGTCTTTGCACCCACTGACGATGCTTTTGCCAAATTGCCACCGGGAACTATCACCACCCTAGTGCAGAACGTTCCCCAACTGACTAGGATTTTGATGTTTCACGTCGTATCGGGGAAGTTTATGAAAGCTGATTTGGCAAAACTCGGTTTTGTTACTTCCTTGGAAGGTTCGCCGATTAAAATTGATTGTTCTGACGGTTTTGAGGTGAAAAATGCTACAGTTGTCGCTGCGGATATCGAAGCTGATAACGGCGTGATCCATGTGATCGATAATGTGATTTTAATGGGCTAGTTTCACCGTCCATTGATTTTCGATTTTCGATTTTTGATTGACTCTACAGATGAATTTGAGGGTTTGAACTTTGGTCTAATTTTTTTTTGTTTAAGCCACGGAAGTCTGGATATTGCATCTATCTTTAGGTGTGATGTTAAGTCGCAGCGGGAGCGAGAGCTTGCATTGAGCAGTGTCTCTTTGCTCCCGATCGCGCCTTGGTTTTTTAGCGCGTGAAGGTAATATAAATATAAAACGTTGTCTTTTCGTCGGATATATTTTAAGATAATTGTTTACAAAAATTTGAAAATCAATAATTATAATATAAGCAAACCAGTGTGGTGAGCACTATGCAAATCCTAGCCGCCAGCCTCAAAGCACAAGTCCGCCAGCGTACCTTGGAACTGCAAGTTCTCAACGAACTTACTGCAAAAGTTCAAACCAGTCTCAGTGCTGATGAAATTTGGTCTGCGTGTCTGGCATATCTCGATCGCCTGATTCCTGGCGCGGCGATCGCCATTTTGACCCTACCGGACGATCGACTATACCTGCAACACTTACAGCCCTTAACTGCTAGCACCCGATCCGAAATGGAAGGGCGGTTGCAAGCTGCTCGCGCTGAATGGCTTGCTGGCAATCGGGACTGGGCGCACAACATGGCTCCGGCACCAATGGCTCAGTTTCAGTCGCTCTTGATGGCACCAGCCAACCCGGATGAAACTGAGGAATTATTGGGAGTATTTTTCATTGGTGCAGAGCAGGCAAATGTTTTTAATTTGGAACACCTTTGTTTGCTCCACACAGTAGCTCAAATTTGTGCAAAAGAGTTAAATATCTTAGCATCTAAACCGACCATTGTCAAGGATACACTTCAAAATAATTGTGCTCTGGATTCGGAAAGTCAAGAACTATTGTTGCGGGCTGTAATGGAAGCTGCTGCGGACAGAGTTTTTGCTAAAAATAGAAATTTTAGATACATTTTTGTTAATCAAAGTTTTGCTGAATATGTGGGGAAAAATGTTGAGGAAATTATCGGCAAAGATGATATTGAATTAGGGTTTTCAGCCGAATTAGTATTTGGCGATCGCAACAACTCAATTAGGGGCATCCGCGAGGAAGATCGAGCTGTGCTGGCTGGGGAGAGGGTTCGCAATCCCTACCAGGCGATCGTCTTTGAAGGCGGAAAACAGCACGTCTTTGATACGCAAAAATTGCCGCTATACGATGCAGAGGGTAATATATTTGGGGTTGTGGGTTTGTCTAGAGAGATTGGTCAATTGCAAGCCACAGAGGAAGCCAGGAATCAAAGCCAAGCCAAACTGCAAAAAATTACTGCTAGCGTACCGGGTACGGTATATCAAATTGACTTACATCCAGATGGCTCGATGGCCTTCTCGTTTGTGAGCGCGGGCTGCCGAGAATTGTATGAAATAGAACCAGAGGCTGCTCAGCAGGATTTTAATGTAATTGTTGACATGATTCATCCCGAAGATCGAGATGATTTTCTTAACTCGGTGACGCTTTCTGCTGAAAATTTGCAGCCTTGGCGGTGGGAAGGAAGAATTGTCACTCCGTCAGGAAAACTTAAATGGGTGCAAGGAGCTTCCCAGCCAGAATTCCAAGCATCGGGGGAGATAGTTTACTACGGCTTGTTCACGGATATTAGCGCCCGGAAACAAGCTGAACGGAAGCTGCAACTTTATCAACAAATCTTTTTAAAATCCAACGATGCGATCGCGATCTTAGACCCCGAAGGCTATTACTTAGAAACAAATCAAGCTCACACGGCTTTGCTGGGTCACAGCGCGTCAAAATTGTGGGGAAAAACGCCTGCCACTCACATGGGAGAACAGACATTTGCGTCGGTGCTGCAAAGCTTGGCCACTTCGGGGAGTTACCGAGGCGAAATGACTTGTATTAAGGCTGGGCAAATGGGAATAGTTGAGGTGGAGGTTTCGGCTTTTGCGGTTTTAAATGATGCTGGGGATGTCGTTTGTTATGTAAGTGTTAAAAGAGACATCACCGAACGCAAGCGAGCTGAGGACAAACTAAAACTTTACCGAGAAATATTTTTAAACTCCAATGATGCGATCGTCATTATCGATGCTGACGGGTTTTTCCTCGAACAAAATCTTGCTCACCAAACGCTTCTAGGATACACAGACGCGGAATTAGAAGCAGAAGCTTCGCCGCTGGTGGCGGGGGATCGCTTTTTGGCAATTGCCCAAAGTTTAGCAAAAACAGGAAGTTTTCGGGGCGAAATTACTAACTCCACTAAAAAAGGTCAGACGCTGGCGATCGACGTTGCGGCATACTCTGTGATTAACAACGCCGACGATGTAATTTGTCATGTCTGCGTCAAGCGGGACATTACCGAACGCAAAAAAGGAGAAGAAGAACGGCAAAAATTTGTGTCGCTGATTGAAAACAGCAGCGATTTTATCGGTATGGCTACCCTGAAAGGCAAAACGCTTTTTGTCAACGAAGCCGGACGAAAACTGGTGGGTGTAGAGAATCTTTCGGCTGTGCTTCATACGGAGATTTGGGATTATATTGGGCCCTATTTTCAACAGAAATTCAGTCAAGAGATTTTACCAACAATTATCAGTCATGGCCAGTGGCAAGGCGAAGGTCAAATGCAGCACTTGGGCAACGGACAACCCATTGATGTTGTGATGAATGCTTTTCTGGTCAAGCACCCTCAAACCACCGAACCGCTGTGCTTTGCTGCGGTAATTCGCGATGTCACCGAACGCAAGCAAGCTGAGAGAATGCTGCGGGAACAAGCAGAACAAGAACGGCTGGTTTCGGCGATCGCCCAGCGAGTCCGGCAGTCTCTTAACCTCACTCAAACTCTGAGCACTGCTGTACACGAAGTGCGACAGTTGCTGGCAACTGACCGCACGGTAATTTATCGTTTTGAGTCCGAGGAAACAGCGGTTGTGGTGGTGGAATCTGTAGGAGATGATTGGATGCCCCTGCTGGGCAGAAAAGTTCAAAGAACATCCTTTGGGGAAAGTTTTGTATGGCTGTACAGTGCAGGAACGATTCAAACAATGGCAGATATTTATACGGCCAATTTGAGCGAGGAACACCGAGATTTACTTGCTAGTTTGCAGGTAAGGGCTAATTTAGTTGTACCAATTTTTATAGGCGATGAAAGTCAGGGGTTGGTAGCAGAATATTCGCCGGAAACTCGCATTGAACTGCCGGAAAGGAGTTTGGAAACGAGTCAAAATCGGTTGTGGGGATTGCTGATTGCCCATCAGTGCAGCGCTCCGCGTGTTTGGACTGATTCTGAGATGGATTTGCTGGGAAGGTTGAGCGTGCAGTTGGCGATCGCCATTCAGCAATCTACTCTTTTTGAACAAGCGCAGCAGGCCCGAGAAGCAGCCCTAGAAGCATCTCGAATGAAGTCGCTATTTTTAGCAAATATGAGTCACGAAATCCGTACTCCGATGAATGGAGTGATGGGGATGACTGATTTGCTGCTGAAAACGAATCTTACTCCCGAACAGCTTGACTTTGTACAGACGCTGAAACTCAGCGGCCAAAATTTACTCTCCATCATTAACGATATTCTGGATCTCTCCAAACTGGAAGCAGGAGAAATGCGCTTAGAAACAATCGAATTCAACCTCAGTATCTGTGTGAATGAAGTGCTGGACTTGTTGGCAACTCCCGCACAAGAAAAAGGTATAGAAGTGGTGGCACTGATTGACAGCGACGTGCCGGTGCAAATTAAAGGTGATGCAGCGCGGTTGCGGCAAATTCTCACTAATTTGATCAACAATGCTATTAAGTTTACAGAAGCAGGAGAAGTAGTAATTGAGGTGGCTAATGCTAGTAATCCTGGGTTGTTGGCAGCCAGCGATAATCAGAAAATTTTAGAGAATATCGAACCGTTAAAAATAGAAAACAATGACTCGATGCTCCTGCTGTTTAAAGTCACAGATACAGGAATTGGGATTGCTCCCGAAGACAAAAAAAAGCTGTTTCAATCTTTTACTCAAGTTGATGCCTCTACGACAAGAAAATACGGTGGGACAGGTTTGGGGCTAGCTATTTCTAAGGAGTTGGTGGAATTAATGGGTGGGCAAATCGGTGTGGAAAGTACCCCTGGCCAAGGCTCGACTTTTTGGTTTACTGTGCCGACAGTTACGGAAAATTTAACCGCTGTAGGCACAGCGTGCGAAGTGAATTTTGAAACGGTGCTGGCGGGGCGAAAAATGTTAGTTGCCAGCGATAAGCCGACAGTGCGAAAAGTGCTAGTGAGAATGGCTGTTTTGTGGGGAATGGAGGTGGAGGAGGTTGAGAACGGTTGGATGACGATCGCATCTCTGTACAAAGCTGTTAGCCTTAATTCCCCTTACGATATCGTTTTGGTTGATATTCAGTTGCCGGAAATGGTGGCGGGAAGTCTCGAACGCTTGAGGATTTCTGAGCCGGCAATGCAGCAGACGCATTGGGTGGTGCTGACTTCAATGAATCAGCTTGCAGAGGCGAAACGCTTGGTAGATAGCGGTTTTAGCGGGTATTTAACTAAACCTGTGAAAGCTCACCGACTATTTGATTGCTTGGCGAATGCGATCGCCCCGATGACGCTGATTGATGAGTCGCAGGTAAATCCAACGTCCAATCGAGCCTCGGCTATTGACAACCGGGAGTTAGCAAGTTTAAAGATTTTGTTAGTTGAAGATACTCCAATCAATCAAAAAGTTGGTCTCAATCAACTCAGAGTTTTGGGATGTACTGCGGATGTAGCCAATAACGGTGCAGAGGCGCTATCTATGGTTGCCCTGAAAAAGTATGACATTGTGTTGATGGACTGTCAGATGCCGGTTTTGGACGGTTATGAAGCAACGCTGGAATTGCGCCGCCGGGAAGCGGCAGATGCTGCTGGGAAGATGGAGTCGCATCAAAAGACGGTGGTGATTGCAATGACGGCGAATGCTTTGAAGGGCGATCGGGAAAAATGTCTGGCGGCGGGCATGGACGATTATATTAGCAAACCTATTTCGATCGAAAAGTTAAAATCTGTACTAGAAAATTGGTCGGCCAAGCTAAAAATTGAAACTCCCAAGTTTAATGGCGAGGAACTTCTAAACTCTGATCCCGATATCGAATCGGTAGTCGATATGGCACGTTTGCACGAAATTTCGGGCGCTGATTTAGAGTTTGAGCGGGAAATACTGCAAGCTTTTGTGGTGGATACTGGTAGTTATTTAGAAGCTGCTAAGGGGGCGATAGCATCGGCAGATATGGAGACACTGGCCCGCCACGCTCATCAAATTAAAGGTGTCAGCGCTACGGCGGCGGTGCGGTTAATGCCCGATATGGCAGATCAGCTTCAAAGTCTGGCTGAATCTAATGATTTGGAGGGGGCTACAAAAATCATCGCTGAATTAGAAATAATTCTGGCGGGGGTTGAAAAGTTTGTGGCTACTGAGTAATCTATCAATTTTCTTTTGAACCGGGCTATCGGGCCCGATCCCGGACAGCTCTTGGCAGCCCTCGCGAGCGAGCGCGTGTAAAGATTGTTAATCTTTTATCAAGATGTTTATCTGAATGTGAAGGAATTGGGAACTCTTATAACATCTTGTGTGTTGTAACTTGTGACACTACTGCATTAAGTTATTGTGGTCAAATATAAAATAATCATTAAGCCGATCGACATGAGGGTGCTTTTCGTAGATCGGCTTGAGACACCAAGACCAGCTTTTCGCTATCCCCGCCCATTAAGTGCGTATTTACGCTCAACGAGGTTTTATGACTCCAGTCATGTTACGCCAACTTTGGTCATTAATTGAGACCACCCAAGCTACTCTGTTAGTCAATTTAGACGATGCGACCTTGGTACAGTGGCTGCTAAAGCAGTTAAAGACGAACTCTGCGCTTAATGGCAAAGAAGCAGATTTGTTGGACGAATACATCCAGTCTCGGCTTTCCCTAATCCGCGATTTAGCTGAGCAGCGGCTAGCCCCAGAGCTACTGTGAGCGGATTCAATCAAAATCGGATAAATATTCCAGGGAAAGGCGATGAGCCCTTGCGCTGGGCAGAAATAGCAGAAAAGAAACCGGGTTTCAAGGATAAATCTTAGGTTTGACGACCAGGCCTTCAGCCAGAAACCGGGTTTCTAACTCTGGGTTCCCAGTTTGCTCAAAAAAAAACAGGCGGGTAGTCGGTGCAGTTGCCGCAGTGCAGCAACGGATGCAGAACGGCTAATTTGAAACCGGAAGCTGTGTAGATCGCCGATCGCCACAGTTCTGACAGCTACAAGGTAGGATTGTCAGGAAAGCGTTCTATTAAAATTTATGCGTAAATGGGGATTTCTGCTGCTAGCAAGTGTGTTGTTTGTGGCACCGTTGGCGTCTTGTAGGGATCGATCGGCACAAACCGGACAAACAACAGCAACAACTGCGGCAGGTGGCAACTCGCAACAAGGTTCCAGCCGGATAGATACAATTGTCAGCCGCGGCAAACTGATTTGTGGCATCAGCGGCGAACTGCCGGGTTTTAGCTTTGTAGACGAAAAAGGCAAATATTCGGGACTGGACGTGGATGTGTGCAGGGCTGTCGCGGCAGCAATATTTGACGATCCCGAAAAAGTCGAGTACCGAAAACTCAACGCTAAAGATAGATTTACAGTTTTGCAGGCGGGAGAAATCGACATTCTCAGCCGAAATACTACTTACACCGCGAGTCGCGACAGCACTACCGGACTGGAATTTGCTCCGGTGATCTTTTATGACTCTCAAAGCATCATGGTCAAAAAAGACAGCGGCATCAAAAGTTTAAAAGATTTTGCGGGCAAATCTATCTGCGTGCAGACAGGTACGAGCACGGAACAAAATTTGTCCGACCAAATGCGAAGATTAGGAGTTAAATACACTCCTGTCGTGTTTGAAGATGTCAATTCTACCTTTGCCACCTATCAAGAAGGTCGCTGTCAAGGTGTTACTGCCGATCGATCGCAACTTGTTTCTAAGCGGACAACTCTGCCGAATTCCGAGAATAATGTTGTTTTGCCGATCGTGATGTCAAAAGAACCGTTAGCCCCAGCGGTGAAAAGCGGCGATCCTAAATGGTCGGACGCGGTGAGATGGATTATTTTCGCCGCGATTGAAGCTGAAGATTTGGGAATTAATTCAGGAAATGTAGACAAAATAGTGGCAAGCACTACAGATCCGAACGTCAAACGTTTGCTAGGAACAGAAGGAGATTTAGGTAAAGGTTTGGGACTCCCGAACGACTACGCTGTCCGCGTTGTTAAGAAAGTGGGGAATTACGGGGAAATCTACGATCGCAACCTCGGCCCCAAAAGTACACTTAAGTTAGAACGCGGTCAAAACAGACTCTGGAAAGATGGCGGTTTGCTTTACTCGCCGCCGTTCCGTTAATTTTAGTTAACTGTTAACAGTTGACTGTTGACTGTTGACTGTTGACTGTTGACCGTTGACTGTTGACTGTTAACAGTTAACCAACAAGATATTTTAGACAGGAAGGTACTCCGCGCCTAGCAGACTTTTAAGGTGCTTGTTAGGCGCACCCTACAAGATATTTTAGGCAGGCTAAAGTTAGGTATAGTTCGCTCTAAATTAAACAGTTATGAACCCAGAACCTCTACCAGGCAAATCGCAGAAATTGCCCAAATTTAAAGATATATCAAAACTGCTGCGGGACGATCGCTTCTGGAAAATAGCCGGACAGGCGATCGCCCTAATTTTAGTAATAGTTGTTATCGCCATTCTCGGGGACAATCTGGGCGCCAATTACTCGCAACTGGGGATTGCATTTGGATTTGATTTTCTCAATTCCCAAGCATCCTTTGACATCGGTGAAAGTGTAATCCCCTACAGTCCCGCTAACAGTTACAGACAAGCTTATTTAGTCGGTTTAATCAACTCGCTGCGGGTGATGGGTATCGGCATTATTTTCGCAACAGTTGCGGGTTTGACGGTAGGGATTGCGCGCCTTTCCGACAATTGGCTGCTGCGAAGTTTGGCTGGTTTGTATGTGGAAATTTTGCGAAATACGCCGTTATTGCTGCAATTATTTTTCTGGTATTTTGCAGTTTTCATTTCCCTGCCCAAACTGGAAGACAACCCGCAGTTACGCGGGCCGATTTACTTGACAAATCGCGGCATTGCTGTACCTTGGCCTGTGGCTTTGCCGGGTTTTGCGATTTGGTTGATTTTGCTAACTGTCGGAGTTTTGGCTGCCGCTGGGCTGTGGATGTGGCGGGCGCGGGTGATGTTGGAAGAAGCTAAGCCGGGAAGACAGTTGTTTTGGGCTCTAGGTGCGATCGGGATGAGTGCAATCTTAGCTTTGATTATCACCAAAAATCTGCCTTTTCGCCTAGATTTCCCCCGCCTGACACAAGCCTTGCAACTCGAAGGAGGATTAAAATTAACTCCTGAATTCGCAGCCTTAGTGACAGGACTCAGCTTGTATACTGGCAGTTACATTGCAGAAATTGTGCGGGCCGGAATTCAGTCAGTATCGAGAGGCCAGTGGGAAGCGGGAAAGTCTTTGGGGCTGAAGTCTGGAACAATGATGCGGATGGTAATTTTGCCGCAAGCTTTGCGGGTGATTGTGCCACCTTTAACCAGTCAGTATCTGAATTTAGCTAAGAATTCGAGTTTAGCGGTTGCGGTTGCTTATCCCGACGTTTATTTTGTGGTGGGCTCTCCGACGTTGAATCAGACCGGTCGGGCGATCGAAGCAATGTTAATTATCATGGTAACATACCTAACAATTAGTTTGATAGTTTCTCTGTTCATGAATTGGTACAATAAAACTGTACAAATCAAGGAAAGGTAAATAGTTGAGATTTAATCTATTTTATTTGGAATAAAAGTAGAGCGCGTTAAATGGCATACAGTGACTTTAGCTTAGACCGAGTAACTAAAAATTTTGATTTAACGATTTCCGATAAGATTGATATGTTCGCTGCTGTATCAGAATTAGAGTCGAGTACATTACTTGCCGAAATTCTTAAAGATAATATACCGTTAGCCTTGAGCAGCAACACTGAAAAAGCTCGATCTGAAATGATTATCGCACCGATTTTGATCGACCTTAGAAAACAGTTAAACTTGGAAATTAGTTTGTTTTCGGGAATAGACTTTACAGTAGATGTTGAAAAAGGATTAAATGGAAGTTGCGATTTTCTGATCAGTCATTCCCCAGAGTTACTAATTGTTAGAGCGCCAATAATCATCATTGTAGAAGCCAAGAAGGAAAATATCAATGGCGGATTGGGACAGTGCGTAGCAGAAATGTTGGCTGCTAGAATATTTAATGAACGTGAAGGCAACGAAATTCCTGCGATTTATGGCACTGTTACTACAGGTACTATCTGGAAATTCCTGAAGTTGCAAGAACAAATTATTGAAATTGATTTAGGTGAATATTACTTGAGAGATGTGAATAAAATTTTAGGAATCTTAGCGAACAGCATTAGAAATTAATAATAACTAAAAACTGATGGAAACAATACCCATATTACCGCCCCCAGCCACCGAATCGCCTACCCCTTGGAATTGGGCGCGCAAAAATTTATTTAGTACCTGGTACAACAGCATTCTCACAGTAGTTTGCCTCATTATCGCCTTCCAAACTATTAAAGGAATTATCGTTTGGGCAACAACAAAAGCTCAATGGCGCGTATTAGAAGCGAACTTGCCGCTATTTTTCGCCGGCAGATTTCCCAGCGAATCCTACTGGCGGCTGTGGATAGTAACGGCCCTAATTGCCTTGTTGGGAGGATTAACTTGGGGAAACATTCAGCGGCAAGAACGTCTTTGGAATCCGCCTTTACTAATTATACTAGGTGCTGCGGTTGTGGGTGCGGTCATTTCGCCGATCGACCTAACCTCTCGCCTCTACCTCTTAGGAATTATTATCGCAGCCGCCTCCAGCTATGTCATCGGAAGGCAAATTTACCGCAACCCCCCCTCGCCCCCCCTTAGCAAGGGGGGGTTGGGGGGGGTTAGCTGGATGCCTGCAATTTGGGTTCTTTCCTTCCCAATAGTTTTGTGGTTAATTAAAGGCGGGTTGGGTTTGACCGAAGTGTCAACAAATGATTGGGGCGGTTTAGTGTTGACGCTATTTTTAGCAGTTATTAGTATTGTGCTTTCCTTTCCTTTGGGAGTATTGCTAGCACTCGGCAGACAAAGTTCTTTGCCAGTTGTGAGATTGTTATCAACATTATACATTGAAATTATTCGCGGTTTACCATTAATTGGCATTTTGTTTTTAGGTCAAGTGATGCTGCAACTCTTCTTGCCGCCCGAATATCCGAAATTGGATAGAGTGATTAGAGCCATTGCTGGATTAACGTTATTTAGTGCAGCATACTTGGCGGAAAACGTGCGCGGTGGCTTGCAGGCCGTGCCTAGGGGACAAATAGAAGCAGCTAGGTCGATCGGACTCAATACACCCCTGCTTACAATTTTAATTGTACTGCCTCAAGCATTGCGAATAGTCATTCCGGCGATCGGCGGTCAATTCATCGGATTATTTATGGATACATCCCTGTTGTCTCTATTCGGAATGTTAGAATTAATCGGAATATCCCGCGCAGTTTTAGCAAATCCATCCTATATCGGCAGATACGCCGAAGTTTACATCTTCGTAGGCATCATTTATTGGATATTTTGCTACTCCATATCCCTAGCCAGTCGCAAAATAGAGCGAACATTAGGAGTAGGTCAAAGGTAAAAAAATATCTGCGTTCATCCGCGTTCATCAGCGCTCATCTGCGGTTAAAAAGTCAAAAATTATGGAAACTCAGCAAACAAGCCCAGAAAGAGTAATCGTAGCAGAAAACGTCCACAAATGGTACGGACAATTTCACGTACTGCGCGGCGTTAGCATGACCGTAGACCGGGGCGAAGTCGTTGTCGTGATGGGGCCATCGGGATCGGGAAAATCGACGTTTATTCGCACATTCAACGCCTTAGAAGAATACCAGCAAGGTAAAATTACGATCGACGGAATCGAACTTTCCCACGACTTACGCAACATCGAGACAATTCGCCGCGAAGTAGGAATGGTGTTTCAGCAATTCAACCTGTTTCCCCACTTATCAGTCTTGCAAAACGTCATGCTAGCGCCGGTGTGGGTGCGCCGCTGGCCGAAGAAAAAAGCCGAAGAAGTGGCGATGCAATTGTTAGAAAGAGTGGGAATTTTGGAACAAGCAAAAAAATATCCCGGACAGTTGTCTGGAGGACAGCAGCAGCGGGTCGCTATTGCACGTTCTCTAGCAATGCAGCCTAAAATCATGCTGTTTGATGAACCGACATCAGCATTAGACCCGGAAATGGTGCGGGAAGTGTTAGATGTAATGCGAAATTTGGCTCAAACGGGAATTACAATGGTAGTGGTGACTCACGAAGTCGGGTTTGCACGCGAAGTTGCCGATCGCATTGTGTTGATGGATGGCGGCGTTTTAGTTGAAGAAGCGAAGCCAGAAGAATTTTTTCAGAACCCGAAGGAAGAACGCACTCGCAAGTTTTTATCTCAGATATTGTAGTAACAGATTTTCAAGTGTAGTCGCTGGGTTTGGCGACGGTAGCAGCAGTCAAACTAGACATAATTAAGGTAAAATAAAAGAGTGTACAATCAGTCTCTATTTTGCTGAGATAGCTTGCAATGCCATCCACAAAAACTCTGCCGTTAGTTAAAGACTCGGAACGCCTAGAAAGTCGCCTCAAAGAAATCCCGGCGGTTCCTGGTGTATATTTAATGCGAGACGAGAGCGATCGCATCCTTTACATCGGCAAATCCAAAAAACTCCGAAACCGCGTCCGTTCATACTTCCGCGAAAGCCAAAATCTTAGTCCCCGCATCGCGATGATGGTGCAGCAAGTGCGCGAAATTGAATTCATCGCCACCGACACAGAAGCGGAAGCTTTGGCGTTAGAAGCAAACCTCGTAAAACAGCACCAACCTTACTTTAATGTCCTCCTCAAAGATGATAAAAAATATCCTTATTTGTGCATCACTTGGTCGGAGGAATACCCGCGCATTTTTATCACCCGCAAACGCCGCGCCGGTAGTGCAAAAGACCGCTATTACGGCCCTTACGTCGATACAGGGGCGCTGCGGAGTACGCTACATTTAATTAAGCGAATTTTCCCCCTGCGGCAGCGCCCTCAACCGCTGTTTAAAGACCGTCCCTGTCTCAACTACGACATCGGGCGCTGCGTTGGCGTTTGTCAAGGCTTAACTTCGCCGGAGGAATACCGAAAAATCATCCAAAAAGTAGCGATGATTTTCCAGGGAAGGACTCAGGAATTGCTCGATATTTTAGAACCCCAAATGGAAGAGGCAGCCGAAGATTTAAACTTTGAAACGGCGGCGCGCATTCGCGACCAAATTAAGGGTTTGCAGTCTTTGAGTGCGGGTCAAAAAGTATCTTTGCCAGACGATACGGTTTCCAGAGATGCGATCGCACTTGCGGCAGACACCCAGCACGCTTGCGTCCAATTGTTCCAGATTCGTGCCGGTCAACTGGTCGGAAGATTGGGATTTATGGCGGAAATACCCCCTCAACCGCCCCTTGCAAACGGGGGGCAAGAGTTATCTCAATCTCTTGTAAAAGATGGGCAAAAGTTATCTCAACTTTCTCTTTCCTCCCCCCCTTGGCAAGGGGGGGAACGAGGGGGGGTAGAGGCCGGAGCGATTTTGCAGCGGGTGTTGGAAGAACACTATCAAAATGTCGAATCTGTAGAAATTCCCAGCGAAATTTCAGTGCAGTACGAATTGCCAGAAGCGGAAATATTAGCAGATTGGTTGAGCAATCGTAAGGGGCGAAAAGTTACGATTTTGACGCCGCAGCGGCAAACTAAGGCTGAGTTGATTGAGATGGTGGAACGCAATGCTGAGTATGAATTGGCGAGAATGCAAAGATTGAGCGATCGCAATTCTCAAGCAATGGAAGATTTAGCAGAAATTCTCGATTTGCCAGAAGTTCCTCGCCGCATTGAAGGTTACGATATTTCTCACATTCAAGGTTCTGACGCCGTAGCTTCCCGCGTCGTATTTATTGACGGTTTGCCGGCTAATCAACACTACCGCCATTACAAAATTAAAAATCCTGAAATTAAATCGGGTCATTCTGATGATTTTGCTAGTTTAGCAGAAGTTATCGGTCGCCGATTCCGAGGAGTGAAGGAAGAAGCAAGTTCGGCAACGGATTTTATAACGGATTTAACGGATAAGGAAGAAGAATTTAGCGATTTAGGAAATTCGGAAAAACTCACCACTTTATCCTCCGTTTCTCATACTATCTCCGACAAACCCGACTTAATTATGATAGATGGTGGCAAAGGTCAACTGTCAGCAGTTGTGGCTGTTTTGCGGGAGATGAATTTGCTAGAAGAGTTGCGCGTTGTCAGTTTGGCAAAGCAGCGAGAGGAGATATTTTTGCCGGGGGAATCTTTGCCGCTGCCAACTAATTCTGAGCAGCCTGGGGTACAATTATTGCGCCGGGTGCGGGATGAGGCGCACAGGTTTGCTGTGAGTTTTCACCGGGATCGAAGAAGCGAGAGAATGAAGCGATCGCGCCTTGATGAAATTCCCGGATTGGGACACCACCGACAAAAACAATTGTTGGCACATTTTCGGTCGATCGACTATCTCCGTTTAGCAACTCCCGAACAGTTGGCAGAAGTTTCTGGGATTGGCCCGCGTCTGGCGCAGCAAATTTACGATTATTTCCACCCGTAAAGTCTTACCCTGCATGGGAGACGGGGATTGTAGGCGCGATCGGGTCGCAAGTCCCGATTCAGCCAGCGGGAGGGAGGTATTCAAAAATTTTGCACAGGCCTATTGCAATTCCCAGAGACGTGTGGTATGTTTAGTTTCTGTGCGCGGGCATAGTTTAGTGGTAAAACTTTAGCCTTCCAAGCTAACTATGCGGGTTCGATTCCCGCTGCCCGCTTGCGCCTATAAAAACCTCAAACCAACTAGAAATCAACGGTTTGAGGTTTTTTATTGCTGCTTTTTTCGGTTTGCGAGGGGTCTAGTTGACTAGAAATTGACTAGAAATTGGATACAAAATGACTACGATTTGACTACGGAACGACCAAACTGAGTATCAAATGACTACCCCATCGCCCTTTGTGGAGACAATTTGGAGACGAATGAATACAAATTGAATACAAAGCATAACTGTATTCAGTTTGAGCCGTTTAGCTTTGCAAGTATCTCTCAAAACGCCTCCACCTCTCACCTTGTGGTGAGCTGGGTACAAGAATAATGGGTTAACATAGAGTGCCCTGATTTGACAAGCTTGCCGAGCGCACTCAGCTTGAGTTATGACTGATTCGGAGTCGCATCAGTCACAAGGAGAACCCGTGAAATATTTTTCAGTAGTAATGTATTTGCTACGGGAACGGCAACAGTTTCTCGAAGAAATTCGCCAAGGTGTCAAGCTCAAATCTAAAATTTTCGGTTTGTTGATTTCTAGTACCGTATTTTTTGGCATTTACGGAGCAATATTAGGTGCCTCTAGTACGTGGATGCAATGTCTGGTTTCAGCAATTAAGTTGCCAGCACTTTACTTGCTGACGCTGATTATCTGCTTTCCCACACTGTACTTTTTTAATGTCATGTTTGGTTCAAAACGAACTTTTGAGCAGTATTTGACATTGTTGATGACAGCGATGGCGATGATTAGCGTTTTGCTGTTTGGATTTGCACCTGTTAGTTTGTTTTTCCTCATAAGCAGTACCAATTACAATTTTTATCTGTTGCTGAATGTTGCTATAATGGCAATCACAGGATTTTTGGGAGTAAGTTTCATTTATCAAGGAATGCACTTTCTGTCAGAACAAGATGCGGAAGGCAAAGACATCAGGCTAAATATTTTGCGCTTTTGGTTGGGACTTTATGCGTTTGTTGGGACTCAGTTGGGATGGACGCTGAGACCATTTTTGGGGTCGCCGGGAATGGCTTTTCAACTGTTCCGAGACCGAGAAAGCAATTTTTATATGAGTCTGTGGCAATCAATTATGTCTCTGGGAGGATCGTAATTAATCCCAATTAAAGGAGATTTTGAAGAGTGATACAAGCGGATTTGGAACAGTTAAAAATTTCTGAGAAGGAGTTGGAGGATTTGAGCGGAATAGCTTTGAGCGACGGTTTTGCAGCAGATTTTTACAGACCTGCTGCACTCCGGGACGGCAAAAAGCTGTTTTCTATTTTGGTGAATGAGTTGCTGATATTTTGCGTGACATTAGTTGTTTCGCTGCCTGTTGCTTTACTGGCTAATAAACATAATGTTGGTTTATTTAGCGATTCAGACATATTTGTCCGTGTTTTACAACTAACTTTGGGTTGGTCGCTGGCGATTACTGTTGCTTGGAATGTCTATAAATGGGTTAAGGCAAAACCTCTGGCAACGCTAGCGGGTCTGCTGGATGAAGTTGAGAAGTATCATGAGGTGATTCAGGCTTTAGATATTATCGATCGCCTAACGGATGCTGGCAATTTACAAGCCAATTTAATTAACCGAGGAGATGCAATTGAAGCATTAAAAATCACTAGAGAAAGTTTAGTCTGTGCTTTGAAAACAGAAAAAATTCTCAGAGAAAATCAGCAGTTTATCGGTCGCCGTTACGAGCTATTTGCTAATATTGAAAGTAATTTAGCTGCTTTGATGGCGGTGGATGTGAGCGATCGGGCGACTGAATATGGCCGATTGCTAAATGAGGCTTTGGAAATTGGGATGAGCGTACACAAAGAGGTAAGAAAGTTGCAAAATGGACGTTAGAGTTGTTGCAGCGTTCCTGGTTTGTTGTAAAAGTAGTAACTGAGATATTGCAACATGCTCAAGAACAGGCAGGATGCCTGTGCCACAAAAATTTAATTTTCTTGTGGGGTGGGCATCCTGTCCGCCCCTGAAAGGCTTATTGAAAATGGTGCAATATATAAGTTACTACAAACTTTTTTTACCACCGGAAATTTCAATCATCAAAAATATCCAACTGTTCGCCATCAGACTCTTTTTTACCATTTTTTTTAACACCCTTTCTTAGCCCGATCGCAATTTTGCTATGTTTCTCAATCTGCTTCATCACCTGTCTCGCCCTGTCAATCACCGACGGCGGCAAACCGGCCAATCTCCCCGCTTCAATTCCGTAAGATTTGTCAGCACCTCCCGGCTGAACTTGGTGCAAGAATACGATTTGATCCGGCAACTCTTTCACTGTAACCTGATAATTTGCGACATTATCTAAAATAGAAGCTAACTCATTTAACTCGTGATAGTGAGTCGCAAAAATTGTCCGCGCCCGAATCTCAGTTGCTAAATATTCTGCCACAGACCAAGCAATCGAAAGTCCGTCAAAGGTTGCCGTTCCTCTGCCAATTTCATCTAATAAAACCAATGATTGCGGCGTCGCATGATTGAGAATATTTGCAGTTTCGTTCATTTCCACCATAAACGTAGACTGACCAGTTGCCAAATCATCTACTGCCCCGACGCGGGTAAAAATACGATCGCAAATTCCCAAACTCGCAGCTTTCGCCGGCACATAACTGCCCATCTGCGCCATTAACTGGATCAAACCCACCTGCCGCAAGTAGCAGCTTTTCCCGCTAGCATTCGGCCCGGTTAAAATAATTAAATCTGGGCGGTTTAGCGATTCTTCCCGGCCCAAAAAAGCAGAATTAGGTACAAAAAATCCCGGCGGCAAAGACTTTTCCACCACAGGATGACAACCTTCAATAATTTTAATTTCCCGACTTTCTGTCATAGTTGGGCGGCAGTAATTCTGGTAAACTGCTACTTCTGCTAAACCGCACAAAACATCGACCGCCGCCACGGCGCGGGAAACGTTGCGAATAATTTCGGCGTGTTCTCCTACCTCCGATCGCACTTTAGCAAAAATATCGTATTCCAATTGATTTAAATCTTCCCGCGCTGTCAGAATTCGCACTTCCCTTTCTTTTAATTCTTCAGTGCTATAACGTTCTTCATTGGTGAGAGTTTGCTTGCGGGTGTAGTCCTTCGGCACTTGGTCTACTTTCGATTTGGTAATGCTAATGTAATAGCCGAAAGCTTTATTGTAGCCAACTTTTAGATTAGAAATTCCGGTACGTTTTCTCTCAGTTGCTTCTAAATTTGCAATCCATTCTTGGTCTGCTGATGCAGTGTGGCGCATTTCATCTAGCATGGGATTGATTCCCGATCGAATCAAACCTCCTTCTTTTAAATGAATCGGCGGTTCATCAACTAAATGAGCGTGAATTTTACTTGCTAATTCTTCGAGAATTGGCGGTACATTTTGCAGCGCTTTCAAATAGGGCGATCGCCCTTGGGCTGCGATCGAGGCTAATTCCGGCAGTTTCGAGAGAGAATCAGCTAAAGCAACCAAATCCCGCGCGCTAGCTGTTCCAGAACCCGCGCGGCCTGTCAGTCTTTCGATGTCGTAAATTTGGCGCAGCAACTGCTGAAAATCTTGGCGCAGACCGTTATTTTCTACTAATTCTTGGATCGTGTCGTGTCTAGCGCTAATGCCTTTAATGTTGAGCAAAGGTTGCAGAACCCAGCGGCGCAAAGCGCGGCCTCCCATTGCGGTGCTGGTTTTGTCTATCGCCCACAGCAGCGAACCGTGAAAAACCCCATCTCTCACTGTTTGAGTAATTTCGAGATTGCGGCGGGTTTGGTAGTCGAGTATGAGAAAATCGGTGAGAGTGTAAGTGTGCAATCTTTGCAAAGAAACTGCTTTTTCCTTTTGAGTCTCTTCGAGATATTGCAACAAACCGCCGGCGGCGCGCACTGCGAGGGGCAAATGACCGCATCCCATACCTTCAAGCGATCGCACTTTGAATTTTTGCAGGATTCTCTGTTTTGCTTCGGGCAAAGTAAACGGAATTTGCGATCGCAAAGAATAGCAAAACGAATTCGGCAAACAATCGGGCAAATGCTCTGATTTCTCTCCGGGTCTCAACATAGTCACCAAATCCGGCGCATTAGTCGGTACCAAGACTTCCGAAGGCTGCAAGCGCAGCAATTCAAGGGTTAATTGTTCTAAAGTGTCTGCTTGGGTAGTGACGAATTCTCCCGTAGAAATATCTGTATAAGCCAATCCCCAATGTTCCCCGGCTATCACAATTGCTGCTAAAAAATTATTTTGCCTGGGTTTGAGCATTCCGTCATCAGTCAAGGTTCCTGGAGTGAGAATGCGGGTAATTTCTCGCTTGACTTGACGACCTTCTTTAGCAGCAATCGAGGCATCTTCAACTTGATCGCAAACTACCACAGCATACCCTTTTTCTACTAACATTGAAGTGTAGCGATCGAGGGCGTGGTGCGGCACTCCTGTCATCGGCACTCTGCCAATTTCCTTGCCGCTTTCTTTGCTAGTACAAACAAGTTCTAATTCCTGCGAAATAGTAACTGCATCTTGGAAAAAACACTCAAAGAAATCTCCAACTCGAAACAATAAAAGTGCGTGGGGATACTGTTCTTTCACTTCCACATACCGCTGCATCATCGGCGTCAGCTTGGTGAATTCTAGTAGGCGGTGGTCGGCATTGCGGATGTTGGGTTGAGTGGGGTCTGTTGGGGTAGATGCAGTGTAAGGCATAAAAGGCGATCGATAAATTTTAATCTTTAACAACTTTAGCGCAAGCTCGGCTTTTAGCTATAACTAATGATACAATATTTGACGATTAATCCTCCTTAAGCAGGGTGCGTGATTCTCAATATTGGTGAAGAGTGTTGAGCGATACGAAACTCACGCATCCTACTTAATAATCGATCAACCCGCTTTTACTTGAGAGGTTTTAGGTCAATACTTATCTAATGTGAGTCAAAACAGCCGCTCCAGTGAGACTTAGGGCGGATATTTTATCTATTGTGAGAGAATAGCAATCGCCGAGCGACAAAAACAATCTCAGCTATGTAGTTGTTAGCTGTTATAGCAGATGTTGAAGGAAGAAAGAAGAAGGAAGAAGGAAAAAGAAAAAAGGCTTTAGTTATCTAGGAGAGAAGGAAAAAGGCTTTAGTTATCTATGAGAAAAGGAAGAAGCAATCTTCGGCAACGGTTTCAGCAATTAAGAACGTTCTAAAAGTCGGGTGCGGTTGCTATAACTGTTGGGGCTTAACAGAAGAATGTGAAATCTCCCGCACTTTAGCCTGGGGAGAAACTTTACATTTTTGTTATTGAAAACAGCCGGAAGATAGATTTGTAAATTATACCTTGGATAGAGATAAAATATATTTTATATGCTTAAAATTAAAGAAATCCAAGTTAGTAATTAATCGGCGTAGTAATTTTAAGATTCACAATCAAAAATCTGCTAGCTAGTAGTTAACTAGAGGAGAACGAAATAATGAAAGCTCTTTGCTGGCACGGAGCAAATGATGTGCGAGTTGATAATGTACCAGACCCAACAATTATCAACCCGCGCGATGCAATAGTTAAAATCACGTCTACAGCAATCTGCGGCTCAGATTTGCACCTCTACGATGGCTTCATCCCGACAATGCAATCGGGCGACATCATGGGGCACGAATTCATGGGGGAAGTAGTCGAACTCGGCAGCCAAGTCAAGAACTTAAAAAAGGGCGATCGCGTCGTCATTCCTTTTACTATTTCTTGCGGCAGTTGCTTCTTTTGCAACCGCGATTTGTGGTCGCTGTGCGACAACTCCAACCCCAATGCTGGGCTGGCTGAAAAAATGTTCGGTCATTCCCCGGCGGGACTGTTTGGCTACTCACATTTAACGGGCGGCTATGCAGGAGGCCAAGCAGAATACGCGCGGGTTCCGTTTGCAGATGTCGGCCCTTTAAAAATTCCCGACGGACTTTCGGACGAACAAGTATTGTTCCTCACCGATATCTTTCCTACTGGTTACATGGCGGCCGAAAACTGCGACATTCAGCCGGGGGATACTGTAGCAGTTTGGGGATGCGGGCCAGTCGGGCAATTTGCGATCAGAAGCGCGTTTATGCTGGGGGCCGATCGAGTAATTGCGATCGACCGCGTACCGGAACGCTTGCAAATGGCGGCCGCGGCCAAAGCTGAAGTCATCAATTACGAAGAAATAGACGCCGGGGAAGCCGTCACCGAAATGACGGGGGGACGCGGACCCGACTCTTGCATCGACGCGGTGGGAATGGAAGCCCACGGCACCGGTCTCGACGCTTTGTACGACAAAGCCAAGCAAGCCGTGCGGTTGGAGAGCGATCGACCTACGGCCCTGCGACAAGTAATCGTCGCGTGTCGCAAGGGTGGCACAGTGTCAATTCCCGGCGTTTACGGTGGCTTCGTTGACAAAGTGCCATTAGGTGCAGCTTTCAACAAAGGCTTGACCATGAAAATGGGACAGACGCACGTTCACCGCTATTTGCGGCCTTTGCTCGATCGCGTTCAAAAAGGCGAAATTGACCCGTCATTCGTAATTACGCACCGAATGAAATTGGATGAAGCGCCCCACGCCTACGACATTTTCAAAAACAAAAAAGACAACTGCATCAAAGTTGTCCTCAAACCCTAACTCGCATTTACCCTTCACGGAGAAACTATGCTTTTACAAGAAAAAGAATCAGGCGACTTGATTGAAATCCTCGATGTAGATGCTTTAATCAGCCCTACAAAACAAGAAGTGTCGGGAAAAAATCAAGCTGGTCAAGAAGAGCAAGAGAAAGCAACTTTTCCAAAAAGTAATTTAGTCTTTCCTTCCGGTGAAACTCTGCCGCGTTGCTGGACTGAGGAAAATTATCAAACTCATTGATTCCCCTGATTCTTCCAATCCCCCTTAACAAGGAGGATTGGAAGGTAGGGGATGGACACAGCACATAAGTGTCCGCTTAACCCGAAAAACTGCTCTCCGATAGGGGTTAAAACCCCTGCACGAGGGTGGTTTTGACGTATTTTTTGACAGCCGGAGGGTACAGCGCTGTGGTTGTTTCAATAGAATGTACGATCGACCAAATTTAAGAGAGTCTTAGTTCGCGACCGCGACAAACTGCATTAAACTAAAGTGATAAAGATAACCGGGCTTGATTTAATTTCTTTATGACTAAAAGCTGATTCCCCTCCATCGGTGGCAGCGTTACAAATAATGAAACTTGTTCAAAACACCCTGGGAGGAATTCCCCATGTTTTACCATAAGAAGCCACTACAGTATTACAAAAGACCAGAAAAGCCAGATGCCGTTTACGCCAAGAAAATACAAGAACTAATTGGCGGTACATTTGGCGAAATGACTGTGATGATGCAGTATCTATTTCAAGGTTGGAACTGCCGAGGCCCAGCCAAATATCGCGATATGTTGCTTGATGTCGGTACAGAAGAAATCGGGCATATCGAGATGTTAGCAACTATGATTGCTCACTTGTTAGATAAAGCTCCTGTATCTATGCAAGAAGATGGTTTCAAGGATGCTGTGGTGGGTGCTGTGATGGGTGGAAACAGCCCGCGAGATGCGATCGCCGCCAGCATGAATCCGCAGCACGCAATTGTATCGGGTTTGGGCGCACTTCCTAGCGACAGCGTAGGGTATCCCTGGAACGGCCGTTATATCGTTGCTAGCGGCAATCTTTTAGCAGATTTTCGCTCGAATTTGCACGCCGAATCGCAAGGAAGATTGCAGGCTGTGCGGATGTATGAAATGTCAGACGATCCGGGCGTGAAAGACACCCTGAGTTTTATGATCGCCCGCGACACGATGCACCAAAATTTGTGGCTGGCGGCGATCGAAGATTTAGAAAGTTCGGGAATGGAAACAACACCCGTTCCGAGTTCCTTCCCGCAGGAGTTGGAAAAATCAGAATTTGCTTATCAGTTTTGGAATCATTCTGAAGGTTCCGAAAGTAGCGAGGGACGCTGGGCGAAAGGCAAATCAATGGACGGCAAAGGCGAGTTTGAATATGTAGCCAATCCCCAACCGTTAGGGCCAGAACCAGTACCGCCGCCGCCCGAACCAAAATTGCACGCCAGTGGCATGAAATAGGCAATCAAAAAGTTAATATAGCCTTTCTCAGTAACATGAGGTACCCGACGTGCATAGGGCATAGGGCATAGGGCATAGGGCATAGGGCATACCTCACGACGCTTGAGAACCGCTATAGTAAGGTTCTCAGTCCCCGATTGACTAATTAAGTAATTAAGGACTAACGTCCTTATTACTAACCTCAGAAAAAACTAAACTTCTTACTACTAACCACAGGTTAGTAGTAAGAAGTTTATTCGCTGATTGGCTAATTAATTAGTTAAAAAGTGAAGTTTTTAGTACAAATCAGGTTTTGGCAAGAAGTCTAATAAGTAAGAGCAAATAACTTATGCAATTGCAAGCAGTAATTCTCGATATTGACGGTACTCTGACGCTCAGCAATGACGCCCACGCTCAAGCTTGGGTAGAGGCATTTGCGGCTTACGGCTACGAGGTGCCGTTCGAGAAAGTTCGCCCGCTAATTGGGATGGGAGGCGACAAAGTTATACCCAAAATGGTATCAGGACTTTCCGACGAAGCAGGCGACGGGGAAAAGATTGCACAGCGGCGCAAAGAACTGATTATTAACCGCTTTTCTCCCGATCTTTCACCAACCCCCGGTTCGCGGGATTTGGTGTTAAAAATGCAGAAAGAAGGATTGCGGTTAATTATTGCTACTTCAGCTACCACTGAAGAACTTTCCGGTTTGCTGAAAGCTGCACAAGTTGACGATTTATTGGATCAAGCCACGACATCTAGCGATGCGGAAGCTTCTAAACCGGAACCGGATATTGTGGAAGCTGCTTTGAGAAAATTGCAGATGGAAGCGAGTCAGACTGTGATGTTAGCTGATACTCCTTACGATATCGAAGCTGCGGGCAAGTGCGGGGTGCCAGTAATTGCTTTTCGGTGCGGAGGTTTCGATGATGCTTCGCTGGCAAATGCTGCGGAAATTTACGATCACCCTGCTGATTTGTTGGCGCATTATGACGATTCTATTTTAGGGAAAAAGGAATTAGTAGCGCGTTGAAGTAATACGGGCGCTAGCGGGTGGATTGCCACTATTAAGCGCGATCGCTTACAATCCACTCTACCTGATGCGCTTCTGTGATATCTGGAATATCCAGGCGATCGGCTAATTTTTGAATCACTGCTTCTGGGACTGGGGCAGTGCGGGAACGGTTGCGCTCCTGTATTTCTGCGATCGGTACTTCGATGTAAACAATGCGAATACGCGCTTTGTAAGCAGCAAACAAATCAATTAATTGCTGCCGCATTTGTTTGGTTGTATTCGTGGCGTTCCACACAAAAGAAGTTCCCGATCGCAAATATTCCTTAGCTCTTTGTTTTGCTTTCTCTACAACATCACTTTGGTTTTTTTCCGGCGATATATTCATCTCCAACCTCAGCGCATCTAAAGAAATTATAGGCAAATTGGGCAGGTTTTCTCTAATCCAATAATCTTTGCCACTTCCGGGCAAACCCGACATCAAAACAACTTCGCATTTTGTATCGTCAAACATTTCAGCATCGGGGTTGCCGTTGTCTTTGCGGAAGTAGATAAATCGGCTGTGTGCTGAGGGGAATTGTCGAGGAGCATCCAAACAATTATTTTCTTGACAAAACTCCCGAAATAGTTCTATTTTATCAAGCAGTTCTTGTCTGTCGGCGCAGTGGCGGCCGCGCACGTCTGCTTCGGCTAAAAGTGCGAGGAAATCGCAGCGGACAACTTGACTGACTTTAATTACAGACTGTTGGGGGTTGGGTTTGTCGATTAGCCAGATGGGTAAACTGCCGAATTGGACGATCGCCACCACTGTTTCGCGAATCTCAAACTGCACAGGTGGGTCGAATTGAGATAAAATTTGTCTGACCATTCTCGCACCTTGGCGGGCGTGACCTTTTGAGCTAATTCTGCCGTCGGCTTCTATTTTTGTAAAGGCTGGTTTGGCGACATCATGCAGCAAAGCGGCGACAAAAAGTATCGATCGTTCTTGCACGGGTAATTGACGCCAATTTGGGGATGAGATTAATGCTTCGCAGACCATTTTGGTATGAATTAAAACGTCTCCTTCGGCGTGGTAAATCGGGTCTTGCTGACAGCCTTTTAAGTTTTGAATCCAATCGAAATGATTTTGAATGCTGTCCCAATCCAGGAACCAATCGGGGGGTTCGGGACAAAAGGGAAAAGTCCAAGTTGGGGATTGTGATAATACAGCAGTCATGGCTTCACCTGTTTGTTAATATGGTAAGGTGTGAAATTAGCACCTTTATTTTTTAGTTTGTTCGAGAGGGACGAAAATTTGAGTATTAGCGCTTTTAACCGCAGATTTTTATAATAGCTATTACATAAGCCCTGTGAAATTAAATAAATCTGCACCGGGACGCAGAATATTTGGTATAATTGGGCGATTGAGCCAATGTCCTTCGGCATTTTTAATAGCAGTCAAAAAACTGGCACGCACGTACTTGTAACGCGCCTTTACTATGCCATCTTCTTCTACTTTAAGGTACAGCCCCTCCATGCGATCGCTCTTGTCAGTCTCTTTCAAGCATCGTTCTTCATCTAATCCCAATTCCCCGCAGTACCAACGCAACCGTTCCAAATGTCCGGATTGAATAAAATTAGATTTTCCCATAAACTGCATCATGTGCTTGGGAGATGTCAGCACTCCAGAAAACAGCACGGGAACGGACACTAACGGCAGTCCACTTAACAACTTGCGCCGGGATTCTGTACTCAGAAATTGACGGGTTTCTAAGTCCAGCACATCGTATTCCATAAAATAGTGTGGCAAAAAATCATAAAAAACAGTGTGTTTGGCATACAGCCATTCGCCGTAAAGAATGTAGCGATTTCCCAGCACTTCTCCCAGGGATCCGCTGAGACTAAAAGCCCACTGTTTGAATAAGTTAAAATGTTTTTCCCTCGGCCCGCCGGTGAGATAGTGGCCGCGACTTTGCAGCAGCATTTGTCCATCTGGTGCAAAGCTGATGCCTGTATTAGCGCCGTCTACCTTTTCTTCAATCACTGTCGGGCGATCGCTCAGGGCGCTAAATGGCACGCTGTCGAGGTCTTCATCACCCGGTTGGAAACGCGAACCTTCGATATGATAAGTTCTAGGATATTTAACAATTTTGAGCATTAGCCCATCCATTGTAGATTGGATATTTCAGAGGCAACCCCATCCATTTTAGATTATAATTTTAGATTTTAGAATTTAGATGCACCCCAATCTATTTAACCATTATAATGGAATGAGCACAAAGGAGCGTGTAAGTTGAAAACTCAAAATTTCCAGAGCATATCATCAGCAATCGCTGGGGTTCTATTAGTAGGCGCGCTACTCATCGGTTTAAACTCTTTTGTCGTCATTAATCCAGGCGAAGCAGGGGTAGTCAGTGTTTTAGGAAAAGCCACAGATGGAGCATTGTTAGAGGGGTTTCACCTCAGACCCCCGCTAATATCCAAGGTAGATGTGTACGATGTAACAGTGCAAAAATTTGAAGTTCCCGCCCAGAGTGCTACTAAAGACCTTCAGGATTTAAATGCTAGTTTTGCGATCAATTTTCGCCTCGACCCTGAGAAAATAGTTGATGTCCGAAGGACTCAAGGAACTTTGGAGAATATAGTGTCAAAAATTATTGCTCCTCAGACGCAAGAAGCATTTAAAACAGCGGCTGCACTGAGAACTGCCGAACAATCTATTACTCAAAGAAGTGAACTGAAGCGAGACTTTGATACTGCGCTAAAAGAAAGGCTATCAAAGTATGATGTAATCGTACTCGATACGAGCGTTGTTAACATTCGATTTTCCACAGATTTTGCGAAAGCGGTTGAGGAGAAACAGGTTGCTGAACAGCGAGCGCAAAGGGCTGTTTATGTGGCTCAGGAAGCAGAACAACAGGCTCAAGCTGACATTAACCGTGCTCAAGGTAGAGCTGAAGCTCAAAGACTTTTGGCTGAAACTTTGAAGGCTCAGGGCGGCGATTTAGTGCTGCAAAAAGAGGCGATCGAAGCTTGGAGAAGCGGCGGGGCTCAGATGCCAAAAGTGCTGGTTATGGGCGCAGGTTCGAGTCGGGTTCCTTTCATTTTTAATATGAACGATATTCAGGAAGAACCCGATCGCCCGCAAGTGACCAACAATTAAAATATGACAGAAGGTAACAAACCCGGTGTCTCAGAAAATATTGGGTTTGCTAACCAGAAATCTCGCAATAAACCGGGTTTCCTCAGAAAGCACACATAAGTCCTATGAGAGTTGCCGGAATATGCTACACTTCTGAAAGCCACAATATAACGACAGTTTGAATCTGTCGCTATAAAAGCGAAGTCCGCAATTAACACGCAGGCAACACACTCATTTTAGGAAGCAAGGAAAAATCATGACCCGCGCTATTATGGAAACCGACAAAGGCACAATCAATTTGGAATTGTTTGATGCGGATGCGCCTAACACAGTGAAGAATTTTGTTGACTTGGCGGAAAAAGGTTTTTACGATGGATTGGCTTTTCACCGAGTCATTCCTAACTTTATGATTCAAGGTGGCTGTCCAAAAGGTAATGGAACTGGCGGCCCCGGCTACAAAATCAAGTGCGAAATCAACTCCAACAAACATTTGGCAGGAACTTTATCGATGGCTCACGCAGGTAAAGATACGGGTGGCAGCCAATTCTTTATTTGCCATTCTCCCCAGTCTCATTTAGATGGAGTACACACAACTTTTGGCAAAACTGAGGATATGTCAGTCGTCAATGCTATCCGCCAAGGTGACAAGATTATTTCGCTCAAAATTGAGCATTAATTTCCAGTAATTAGTTGTGTTTGTAGTAAGGACGAAGAGTCCTTATTGCAAACACAACTTGTGAAAATAAAGAGCTTTAAAATATAAAACTTATGACCAATAATTTCTTGATGGTACCCGCCACGTGATTTATCCGTGGAATCAATCGAAAATCCAAAATCCTTGCATCCTCAAGCCCCCGGATTTATCCGTGGTGTCAATCTAAAATCTAAAATCTAAAATCTAAAATCTAAAATCTAAAATCTAAAATCTAAAATCTAAAATCTAAAATCTA
>NZ_JAUPTE010000059.1:0-39334 GCF_036701705.1 Microcoleus sp. w1-18aA5
ATGGAAAGGTGCTTGTGTAGTTATGGATAATTGTCCCATTCACTTGGGAGAAGAAGTGAAAAAAGCGATCGAAAAAAGGGGCAAAATTAATATACTTATCTCCATATTCACCCGATTTCTCACCAATTGAGAATCTCTGGTCAAAGCTTAAAATTATTCTCCGTTCTATCAAGACTACTAATTATCAAGAATTAGCCAAAGCCATAGAGTGGGCGTTCAGTCAAGTTACATCATCAGATATTTTTAACTGGTTTACACACTGCTGTTATTGTACCTCATCTTTCTGAGAAAGGCTATACTAAATCAATCATTAATAAATTCACCTTCACAGATAATCGAGTCTCTGTTCTCCAAATCTTCTTGATTCCAGACCGCGTTTAATGCTGCGGAACTTAAGGAAGTTGACATCGTATTTAAGGTTGTATTGTAGTATTCTACAGCATTATTAAGTTCTACCTGTGGCGCTTCCTTAAAGTACGAATTAATATCAGGCGTGCACCGCTGGGCCTGGTAGTATACATAAGCTTCCGCATTAATGCACATTACGTGGTAAAAATCCTTATTTGCTGCCGTCACATCTCCAAGTTTATACAGTGCTAAACCTCGGTTGAGATAAGCTTTAACATAGTTCGGATCGAGTTCTACTGCTTTGTCAAAGTCTTCAATTGCAAGCTGCATTTGTTTTAATTTATAGCGAACGCAACCTCTGTTATAATAGGCATAAACATTTTGTGGATCGATGGCGAGTGCAATGTTGTAATCGGCCATCGCCTGCGTATTGTCTCCTAATTGGTGGTAACAGAGACCTCGATTTATGTAAGCTTTGATATATTTAGGATTCAACCGCAGCGTTTCATTAAAGTTTTCTGTTGCTGCCTCTTTTTCTCCCAAAAGGTAGTAAGCGCGCCCCCGGTTGTAATAGGTTTTATAATTGTTGGAATTGATAGATAGAGCTCGATTGTAGTCTTCTATTGCTTCTTCGTAATTTCCTAAATTAGCAAGTACAAGTCCCCGGTTGTTGTAGATAGCGTGGCTGTTAGGCTTATTTGCTAAAGCGCAGTTGAGATCTTCAATCGCTTTTTCGTGTTCTCCGAGATGACGCCAAGCATTGCCTCGATTCAAGTAAGCCTCGAACAAATTAGGATTGATATCTAAGGCTTGGCTGAGGTCGGCGATCGCTTTTTGGTACTCTTTCATGTAATAGTAAACCAAGCCGCGATTGTTATAGGCTTTGGCATCGGCGGGATTGAGTTGCAGTATCTGATCGAAGTCCTCAAGCGCCGCTTCATAGTTTCCTTTCTTGGCGCTGTGCAAACCGCGCTTGTAAAATTGTTTGAGGTTCATAGGTCAACTTTCAAGAGTGCTTGATTCTGGGGGTTGATTCCTGTGGAGTCAGTTTTGAGTTCGACAGCCGTCCATCTGTTGAAAGAGCATCCACCTGCGGTTAGATTAACTCTTAAATGATTCCCGGCAATCTACCGTAAACAGGATTTTTGGTTTATTTTAACAGTAGTTAAATCCTGTTGAAAGGCTCTGCACGTCGGCTGGATTTACTTATTAGTCAGTTCGATTGTTTACCCGATCGACTTAATCTCAAAAGTCTAGTTTTACTTGGTGCTCTGTGTCTCTTGATGCAGCGGCGATCGGCTCGATCGGCAAATTAAGTTTGAGACTGCTACTCAGTATAAATTGTTACCAGCCGTCCTACCGAGTAAACTCTATATTTTTTTGACAAACTTAGTCTCAGTATTTGTGGCCGTACGTCTCTACAAACTTTTGTTGCCTAATTACCAATTACCGATTGATTTCCTCTTCCACATAAACTCTCAATTTCTCCAAATCGGGAAGTTCAATCAATTCTTGTTCCTTTTCCTTAACCGACACAGGCATCATCACCGGTTTACGCTGCTCGATCCAGCAACTCGCCAGCGGTAAAGTTTGTTCCAAATCTTCCAAAGGCCTCGGAATTACCATCACCGCGTTCAACTCGCCAATTCGCTCAGCTTCGTACATCCCGGCTTCTACGGCTACTGCTACATCTGCAACTGCACCGCGAATAATTGCCGTGCACAAGCCGGCGCCAATTTTCTCGTAAGCTGCCAAGTGTACGTCTGCAGATTTGAGCATAGCATCGCAAGCACCGACCATTGCCGGAAATCCCCGGGTTTCGAGCAAACCGATCGCCTGATTGCTAAGCCGAGAATAACTGCCTTTTTCCGAAAGTTCAGTCAGCCGAAAGCCGATTGGCAAAACCACTTCCAAATTAGCCAAAGGTCTAGCAATCACCAACTTAGAAACAAACTGCCCGAACTGTTCGGCAGTTTGAGCTCCAGCTTCCACAGCCAAACGCACATCCGAAATTCTGCCCCGGACGATCGCGGTACAGTGACCGGAACCAATTTTTTCGTATCCTACTAAAATCACTCCTGCCGACTTCAGCATCATGTCAGCAGTCCCCACAATTGCCGGAAAACTCTTGGTGGATACCAAACCCAAAGCAGTGTCTTTGAAGTATTCCTGGCGCTGCGATCGCTCTTCGTGACTGTTACGATCTGTTTGTCCGTCCATCTTCTATTACCCTTAGAAACTTCCCAAAATAAAAATTTGTTGATAGTTTATAGTTTCTCAGATGAGAAGACAGACTGCACGAGCTACAAGACACAGATTGCTACGGCAAGGCCTGACAAATTGCTGAGCTACCAATAATATGAGATTACCTATTTATATTTGATCTTTCTGCCTTCAGCATAGCTGCCTTTTGCCGAAATGACGGCTACCCGGAACCGCCCGATAGAGTTTGGCCGTTTTCCTCCGATCGATTAAAAGCTTGTCGGTGCGGAAACAGTGTCCCCAACAGCCGATTGATGTGAGCTTGACCGTAGAGAATAGTCGGTGTTTCCCCTGGTTGGGGCGGATCTGCGGCGGTGGATTCCGGCGGGTCTGGGGCCGTCTCCGGCGCAGTTTGAGGCGGTGTTTCGGGGGGTCGTGGCGGCTCGATCGGCTCGATCGGTCGATCAACTGGTGGCGTAGTGGCTTCGGGGGTTTCTGGTGATGTTGGCGCTGCTGTTGGCGCTGTTGCGGTTGCTTCTGGGGTGACTTGGCGGCTGGTATCTCCCATTAGAGAACCTGCTGGCATAATTTGCATTTTGTCAATACAAGGATTGATTAGGGTGGTCGCGGCGCCAATACAGGCATTTTCCCCGATCGTTCCCGCACCTACCACCAGCACTCCTGCACCAAGAATAACGCCCGCTGCGATTTCCAGAGTACCTTCACGGGCGTGAAGGATAACTCCCATACCGATACAGGCACCGGCGGCGATCAAGATCCGGCTTCCGGGATCTGCTTGCAGGATTGCTCCAGGGGCGATCGCCGCACCCTCATTCACAACTACATCGCCACTCATCAAAATCTGAGAGTTGCTACTTAATTGCAGTGGCGATAAATACATTCAACTTCACCATGAAAGGAGCGATTTTTTTAGATCAAAGGACTTTAAATTATGGGTTTTTTCGACTAATAAATTTAACCATGTCAATCTAAGAAGCGATAATTTACTAATACTGAGAAGATTGATGCTTTAACGTTTTCTAGAAAGTTGCAGAAGATTCTAGATTTTGACCAACCCTTCTCAATCGAGCTTTTTAACTATCTCAAATCCAACTTCTATCCGCTGGGATTTCTCCCGTGGGCACCTGTGCGAGGGCTTAACGGGAGAAATAAGCTAATTACCAGGCAAATTAAGGTCGTTGGATAATTTCTTCGAGTACCCGGCGCTTCGCCTTGGAGTCGATACCCAGCAAACGGACGTACTCGCCACTGTGTTCTTTGAGACAGCTTTCGAGGGCAGAAATCACTTCGGATTCGCGGTTGGATGCGATCGGGGCGCAACTGCTCCAAGAACCGGTGCGGAAGCGGCGCGCGTCGGCGTGTTCCGTGCCAATTTTGTAGCCTTGGGAAAGCAGGTTGCGGACTTGGTTGATCGTCTTGCCGGTCAAACTTCCGCTGCTGGCCGAACCAGTCGAAGCTGCTTTGTATCCCGATGTTGCTGCCGGCTTAGCCGATTGAGCAACCGGGCCGTCTGGACGCTGAATAAGTTCTTCAACCACGCGCCGCTTAGCTTTCGGGTCAATCCCGATCAAGCGCACGTATTCGCCCGGGTACTCGTTCATCACAGCTTCCAAAGCGGCGATCGCCTCAGATTCGTTTCTCACTTGCAGCGAAGCCCCGCTTTGCCAAGAACTGGTGCGGAAGCGGCGCGCGTCGGCGTGTTCCGTGCCAATTTTGTAGCCTTGAGCTAGCAAGCCGCGAACCTGAGCCACTGTTTCGGCACTCAATTTTCCGCTTGACACGGAACCGCTATTGTGGTTAGAAGCTTGTGCAACTTTACCGTTAAATTGGTGAGTTTTCGCGCCGTTAGAACCGTTAGAGCCGTTGTCTCCCGGTCTTTGGACGATTTCTTCTAGTACGCGGCGCTTGGCTTTGGTGTCAATCCCAATCAAGCGGACGTATTCTCCTTGGTGCTCGGCCATGCAAGCTGACAAAGCCGCGATCACTTCTGAGTCACGGGTTGAGGAAATCGGGCCACAAGTACGCCAAGAACCGGTCCGGAAGCGGCGTGCGTCGGCGTGTTCTGCTCCCACGCTATATCCTTGAGCTAGTAAATTACGGATGCTATCGGCAAGAGTTGAACTCAATTGGGTGCCGGCATGGGTAGAATATTTGGTTTGAGTCATATTTGGGTTTTTAGTTTGCTCGTTGCGAATTGGTGCTAGACAGGCGATGTTCTCAGCGCAGCGATAACCCGTTCTCAGAGCGTCATTGATGCCGATGACATGGGTCGCAAATTGAATGTCAGAATCTTGAACGTCAGGCAAGCGATCTGCTTGCTTCTGATTAGTGATGATGGCTCCCGAAGGTACGTACTTACCGGGGGGAATCTCCACATCTTTAATTAGTACGTGCATCATGACAATGCAGCCGTTGCCCACTCTGGCATTGAACACCGTGGAGCGAAAGCCGATAAAGCAGTTGTCGCCCACGTAGGCCGGGCCGTGAATTAAACTCATGTGAGTGAGGGAAGTATTTTTCCCCACCCACACAGAATAAGACTTGTCGTCGTCTCCTGTGACTCGGCCTTGTTCTAGGCCGTGAATCACTACTCCGTCTTGAATGTTGCTTCCTTGTCCGATATAAAAAGGAGTACCTTCATCGGCGCGGATAGATGTCCCGGGGGCAATCATCACATTAGAACCGATCTGCACATCCCCAATAATGTTAGAAAAGGAATGTACGAAGGCGGTGTCGTGAATTTTAGGCTCAGCCAAGTTTTTCGACCAAGGCGTCGGGGGAGCCGCAACGTTGCGGACTGCCATAAATTAAGTTCTCCTAAACTGAAAAATCTTTTTGTTAGTTGTTAGTTGTTAGTTGTTCACTGTTAGCTGTTCACTGTTAGCTGTTAGCTGTTAGCTGTTAGCTGTTCACTGTTCAATGTCAACTGCCAACTATCAACTGCCAACTGCCAACTGCCAACGGTTGCAACTAGCCGTACGGGTCGTCTTTTTTACTGTAAATGAGGCGGTTTTCTACATTGACAGTATCTATAATGCCTACTACTAGAGCATCGATCGGACGGTTTTCGCTTCCGGGCGCGATCCGGGCTGCGCTGCCTCGGGTCACTAAAACCCATTCATCTATACCAGCGCCCACACAGTCAGCGGCTACCTCATAGCCGGGAACTGGCGAACCTTCCTCATCGATGAATTGCAGCAGTAGAAATTTCGATCCTCTCAGTGTCGGCTCTTTTTGGGTACTGACAACTGTGCCGAGAACTTTGGCCATTTGCATTTTAGGTAATAGGTAATAGGTAATTGGTAATTGTCATTTTTTCACTTAGTCACTTGTCGTTTTTAGATTTGCTTTCTTCTGTCTGCTCTGCGTCTTTTAGAGTTCTTCGTCTAGTAACTAATGACTCGCCAGAAACGGGTAAAATTCCCCACTTAAGTGGACGATCTCGAAATTTTAGACTAAGAGTTCAAGCTCCCCAATTCAATGCGAGAGTCAATCTAAAATCTAAAATCTAAAATCTAAAATCTAAAATCGACGGACTCATGACTCATGACTAATAACCAATATCCCATGCCCACCTCAATTAAAAATTAAAAATGCTAAATCAAAAACATCGCGATTTTTAATTTTTAATTACCAAACGCCCCTAACAGCCGTGAAGCGAAGCTATCCCGTAGGGAATCGCCTATCTTATGATCTGTTGAGAGGGCGAATGCCGCTGACGCCTTCACGGAACTGTTCTACAGCTTCGGTGTAGCGAATCGGCAACACGTACTCTAAGTTTTCGTGAGGGCGGGCGATAATGTGGGTGGACATCACTTGTCCGCCGTTAACGCGCTTCACTGACTCTACTCCGGCTGCGACAGAAGCTTGCACTTCCGAGACATCTCCTCTTACAATGACCGTAACCCGAGCGCTACCGATTTTTTCGTAGCCTACCAAGGTGACGCGGGCTGCTTTGACCATCGCGTCAGCGGCTTCTACCACTGCGGGGAAGCCTAGGGTTTCGATCATGCCAACTGCAATTGCCATTGGTTTTACTCCTGATTGAATATTTGGGGAACTAAACAGTTAATTTTTGACGATCGCACAAATTTTCTTTTAAGAAAACTTTTGTGCGCTAAGAACTTAGTAGCCTCGGAACTGTTCTACTGCTTCTGTATATCGAATCGGCAGAACGTATTCTAGGTTTTCGTGGGGGCGAGCGATGATGTGGGTAGAGACGACTTCTCCGCCGTTCACACGCTTGACGGATTCCACTCCTGCTGCGACTGAGGCTTGGACTTCCGACACGTTGCCGCGCACAATTACGGTGACGCGGGCGCTGCCAATTTTTTCATAGCCCACGAGGGTAACGCGGGCAGCTTTGACCATAGCATCGGCAGCTTCCACAACAGCGGGAAAACCTTTTGTCTCAATCATTCCCACGGCAATTGACATTTTTGAATCTCCTTTGAGGATGAGCGAAATTACCGTTACAAATCTTTGAGAAATCTAAAAATTTGGACGGGGAGGCCCACATTATTTAGTAATGCAGTGTAAAGCTTCCTATCCTATAAGAATAGGGGAAGGTGTCCACCTTGACAATATAAACTAACATCATAATGTTTAATAACAAAAATTAAAATTTTTTATGTTACTTAAAATAATTTCATATTTATTTAATAATCTTAATATTTAGAGGGATAGATACCGAGAGCGAGGGGGGATTAAAGTAAGTAAGAATACTCATCAAGTAGAGTTCGGTATGCGAAGCCGGAGCTGATCGCTGGCGGGAAACTAGGGGATTTCAAAATGGGGATCGCAGGGAAATCGGCAAAAAAGGCAGTCTTGGCCCATCGGCAGGCATTTTTTTCTTTGACTGCCTCCTCTGCTCAGCCTATAATTTTGTGTTGAGATAATTATCAGTTTTGATGCTTTCATGTATAGTTAATCTGGACTGCAAATTATTTTGCCACAACTATACGATCGGGTTTAGTCAAAGTTTTAGGGCCTCGCGCGATCGCCCGCGACTGTTTTTGTATAAAGGCAGCTCGTAATTTGAAGTTTAAGGGATAAATTAAATGACTCAATTTCTCCTCCAAGCCTGTTGGTGGGTACCTTTATATGGCTTAATAGGCGCAATTTTAACTTTGCCGTGGTCTACCGGCACCATTCGCAGAACAGGGCCAAGACCTGCAGCTTACTTCAATTTGCTGATGACGGTGGTGGCTTTCATACACGGATCAGTTATTTTTACAGCGACTTGGGATCAACCGCCTCAACAGTTGCTCGTGCACTGGGTGCAAGCAGCCGATTTAGATTTGTCTTTTGCAATAGAAATCTCCACCGTCAGCGTCGGAGCAATGGAGTTAGTTAGTGTTCTGAGTTTGCTAGCACAAATTTACGCTCTAGGCTACATGGAAAAAGACTGGGCCCTAGCTCGATTTTTTGGGCTGATGGGTTTTTTTGAAGCGGCAATTAGCGGCATTGCCATTAGCGACTCGCTGCTTCTAACTTACGCTTTGTTGGAAGTGCTGACGCTTTCAACTTACTTGCTAGTCGGGTTTTGGTACGCTCAACCGCTGGTAGTAACAGCCGCTAGAGATGCGTTTTTAACCAAGCGTGTAGGAGACGTTCCCCTGCTGATGGGAGTAGTGACGCTTTCCACTTTAGCGGGAAGTTTGAATTTTTCCGATTTAGAAAGATGGGCGGAAACTGCAACCTTGTCTCCCATAGTGGCGACTCTTTTAGGTTTGGCTTTAATCGCCGCACCTACAGCCAAGTGCGCTCAATTTCCCTTCCATTTGTGGCTCGACGAGGCGATGGAAGGGCCCAACCCGGCTTCGATTATGCGGAATACGGTAGTTGTGGGCGCTGGGGCTTATGTTTTGATTAAACTTCAGCCTGTTTTAGCGCTGTCGCCCGTGACGGGTGGGGTGCTGGTGGTTTTGGGTGCGGTGACGGCTGTTGGGGCTTCCTTGGTGGCGATCGCCCAAATCGACATCAAAAGAGCACTATCGCATTCTACCAGCGCTTCTATGGGTTTGGTGTTTATCGCTGTGGGGCTAAATCAAGTTGACATTGCTTTGCTGTTGCTGTTCGCCCACTCGATCGCGAAGGGCCTATTATTCATGAGCGTAGGGTCAATTATTACCACAACTAACACTCAAGATTTAACAGAAATGGGTGGGTTGTGGTCGAAGATGCCTGCCACGACTACGGCTTATTTAGTAGGCGCTGCGGGGATGGTAGCGTTGTTGCCTTTGGGCAACTTTTGGGCGATGCGACGCTGGCTCAACGGTTTTTGGACTGTGCCTTTGTGGCTGGTAATAGTGCTGCTTGTAGTTAACGGTTTGACAGCGCTAAATTTAACTCGCATATTCGGTTTAGTGTTTGCTGGAAAACCGCAGCCGAAAACTCGCAGAGCTCCCGAAGTTGGTTGGCAGATGGCTTTGCCGATGGTAATTTTGACGGTGATGGGGCTGTTGGTGCCTTGGATGTTGCAGCGGTGGCAACTGTTAATTAGTTGGACTGGGCCTTGGGCGGAAACGGGAGATTTTGATGCTTTAAATTTGCTTTTGAAGACGCTGGATACGCCGCTGTTGTTGTTATCTGGGTTGATTGGCGTTGCGGTTGGGGTGGCGATTTATTGGTACGGGGTATTACCTCGACCGGTACGGCTGCCGGTGCCGGCGGTGCAGGATTTGTTCGCTTACGATTTTTATATCGATCGAGTTTACCGCTTGACTGTCGTTTGGGCTGTGGCTTTTATTTCTAAAATCAGCGCTTGGACTGATAGGTATGTGGTGGATGGGGCGGTGAATTTGTTCGGTTTTGCCACAATTTTCAGCGGTGAAGGGTTGAAGTACAGCGGCACCGGTCAGTCGCAGTTTTATGTGTTGACTATTGTGGGGGGGGTTGCGGTGTTGCTGGGGTTGATTATTTGGCAGTTTTAAACAGCAGAGGTTGGCAGATGAATTTTTCGGGTTTGTCTGCTTTTTGTCTGATGTTATTTAATTTTAAACCGCAGATGAACGCAGATGATTTTATTCTGGGTTTGTCTGCTTTTTTATCTACTTTTATTCAAACTCGATCGGCCACAATTCGGTCACTGGAACTTCCCAACCGGGCAAAAGTTCGGGAATTGAAATCATGTCTCCGTCTCTCAATACCACTGGCTGGGCTGTCGGACTGTAAATTGTTACTGTGCGCTTGTCTGGGTCGATTAATATTCCTAGTTTTGCTCCGAGTTCGATAAAAGATAAAATTTTTTCTTGCAGGGGTTTTAGGCGATCGGACTGAGATTTTATTTCTACAACTAAGTCGGGAACGAGTGCGGCAAAATACCTTTTACTTTGCTTGAGGCGATCGGCTACCACAAACGAAACATCGGGAGCTCTAAGATCGGAATTGGGGAGGATAAACCCGCCACTAGATTCAAATACCCGTCCGAGTTTGCGGGGTTTGACCCAGTTTAGTAAAACTCTGCCAAACTCTGCCCCAATTTCGCTCGATACAATGTCTGATGGGCCCATAACGATAATCTTCCCGTCTACCAGTTCTAATTGGTAGTCTAGATGTGCTTCCGAGAGTATACTTTGCAGTTGTTCCAAGTCGGCAACGGTGAGGCGGGTGGAAGGAGAACCAGATTTAATTTGCAAATCTTCTCGATCTGTAAGAGTTGAGGTCATAGGAGGATTCCAGAGACATTTGAATCTATGTTAACAAGAAAATCAGCCGATCGCTTTTTTATTCAGTTGCTTTGCGTTAATGTTAAATATATAGCAATCCTTGCAGGAGTCTTAATTTTTTTACCCCACCCCAACCCTCCCCGATGCCTTGGGGAGGGAGTAAGAAATTCACAAATGATTTAGGATTGCTATAGCTCTAAATACTGTGTAACAAAGGAAAGTTTTAATTGATGCTCAGTGCTTTAATCTGGATACCAATGTTGGCCGCTGCCCTGATTGGGCTCTGGCCTGGTTCAGTGAGTTCTAAAATAGTTCGGAATGTCGCGATCGCCATTGCGGGTATAACTTTTATTCTTTCGGTGATTTTGGCAGTTCAGTTTGATGCCAGTACCAGTCAGTTGCAGTTTGCGGAATTCATTCCTTGGATAGATGTTTTGGGATTGAATTACAATCTCGGTGTTGATGGTTTGGCTCTGCCTTTGGTAATTTTAAATACTCTGCTGACAGGGGTAGCTATTTACGCTACGGATGAGTCGATCCGCAGACCTCGACTTTATTATTCTTTGATTCTGTTAATTACTGGCGGCGTAACAGGGGCTTTTTTATCTCAAAATTTGCTGCTATTTTTCCTGTTTTTTGAGGTAGAATTGATTCCGCTTTACCTGTTAATTGCGATTTGGGGAGGCGAGCGCCGGGGTTATGCTGCTACTAAGTTTTTAATCTATACTGCATTTTCGGGAATTGTGCTGCTGGCTGCTTTCTTGGGCACTGGTTGGCTTAGCGGTGCTTCGAGTTTCGATTTGGTTGGTGCAGCGGGCGCATCGCATTTGCAAGGAGGATTGCCCTTGCCTTTGGTAAGGCAAATTGTTTTGCTGGCAGGGGTGTTGCTGGCTTTTGGCATTAAGATGCCTTTGGTGCCTTTTCATACTTGGCTGCCGGATGCTCACGTAGAAGCTTCGACCCCGGTTTCGGTGTTGCTGGCGGGGGTGCTTTTGAAGCTGGGAACTTATGGGATGCTGCGCTTTGGTTTAGGTTTGTTTCCAGATGCGTGGGCGGTGGCGGCGCCGACTTTGGCGAGTTGGGCGGTGGTGAGTGTGCTTTACGGGGCGAGTTGCGCGATCGCCCAAAAAGATATGAAAAAAATTGTAGCGTATAGTTCGATCGCTCACATGGGCTACATTTTGTTAGCTAGCGCCGCAGCTACTCCGATTAGTCTGCTGGGAACTGTTTTACAAATGGTTAGCCACGGCTTAATTTCGGCGCTACTATTCTTAACCGTCGGCATTGTGTACAAAAAATCTGGCACTCGCAACATCGATGTTCTCAAAGGTTTGTTCAATCCCGATCGCGGTTTGCCGATGATTGGCAGTTTAATGATCCTCGGCGTGATGGCAAGTGCGGGGATTCCGGGTTTGGCTGGATTTATTGCTGAATTTTTGATATTTCGGGGCAGTTTGCCAGTGTTTCCGGTGCAAACTTTTCTCTGCATGATCGGCACTGGTTTAACTTCAGTTTACTTTTTAATTATGGTCAACCGCGCCTTTTTCGGCCGCCTTTCGGATGTGGTGGTAAATTTGCCACAAGTCCGCTGGCGCGATCGCATTCCTTCGCTGGTTTTAGCAATAATTATTGCAATCATGGGAGTGCAGCCGGGAGTTTTAGTTGCTTTGAGCGAAAAAACTGCGATCGGAATGGTAGCTAATGTGCCACCGCAAGTTAAAGTGATTGCTCAAAACTTGAAATAAAATATGACCTAGGTTCGTAGTGAGGAATGCAAGTCCTCTGTTAACAGCTTTTAGTCCATAGGTTCGTAGTGAGGAGTGCAAGTCCTCTGTTAACAGCTTTTAGCCCATCATTAAAGGACTTGCATTCCTTACTACAAACCTATTTCTTCGTTCTTCCTTCTATTCAGGCTTAATTAAAATGACAAGTACCGTATTAAAACCATCTTCCCATCCCCTCTCCGCATACATTGATATCTTGGAATCAGGCAAAGCTTTACTGCCTGAATCTACGGAAAATGTGGTTGAAGTTGTCGGCGTTCTGAAAAGTTATGCTATTGTTTTAGATGCCTATTCTCGCAATCTCAATTATATTGCCGAAGAACAGTTTTTAGTGCTTTTTCCGTTTTTTAAATATTTTAACGGAGAGGTGACGCTGCCCAAATTAAGGCGCTATTTGTGGCACGATCGCATAAATTTTGAGTATGCTGAGTATTGCATGAGAACAATGCTTTGGCACGGCGGCGGGGGTTTGGACAGTTATTTGGATTCCCCGGAATTTAGCAGTTTGGCCGAAAAGGCGATCGCTGCTAAACTGAAAGGCAATTTTTTCATGCAGGGACTCAACAAAGCATTTCCTGATTTTTTGCCGGAACAAGTGCGGATGCTGGCTTACTACACCGGTCTCGGTCAGTTTTGGCGGGTAATGAGCGATTTGTTTATGGACTTATCTGATTCCTACGATCGAGGGGAAACTAAGTCTATTTCTGATGTAGTTGATTTTGTCAAAGCCGGTTTAGTCGCCGGGGCCAGCCTACCGATTACCTACAGCGTCAAGATTCACGGTCAAGTCTACGATATCATTCCGGCATCGGCTAACTTGACATTTTTACCAGATGTAGCCGTGCCTTATGTAGAGGCTGTTTTCTTTCGGGGTACAGCTTTTTTTGGCACAGTTTCCTACAACGCTCAAGCTCATCAAATCCCGGAAAAACAAAAAGATTTTGCCTACGGGGCTTTGTTTGCTGACCCTTTACCTATTGGAGGTGCAGGGATTCCGCCAACTCAATTGATGCAAGATATGCGTCATTATTTGCCGGAGTATTTGCACGAAGTTTATCGCACTAGCTGTCGTGGTGAAGACGATGTGCGGGTGCAAATTTGCCAAAGTTTTCAGAAGTCGATGTTTTGCGTGACGACGGCGACTATTTTGGGTTTAGCACCTCATCCCATGAATACCTCCGACCCAGAGGAAAAAAAGGCTAATCGAGCTTATTTGGAAGGTTGGATGGATCGATTTGGGAATTCTCGCTTGGATTGGGCAAATCAGCCAACTAACCGGGCTTGTCAGTTGTTCCCCGAACGGTAGAAGGGCGACTGGTTTTTAGGGCGCAATGTCTCTCGGAGTTGCAAGAATATTACCTGAAGAAAGCAATTGCTTACTTTTGGATACCGAAAGCTCATCCGGGCGATCGCAATCATCTCACGTCCCGTAAAATAGCCGTTATCAGGCAAGTAGTGAAAACTTCAGCCCACAGACTTTTATGAGGACTGAAGTCCTCACTACCAAACAATTGTATAGTCATTTTAGCCCACCTAATATGACAATCAACCATCCAGGATACAAGCCCCCGGATTCATTCCAACGCGCAGACTCAGGACCCAGAAATAAAAAACCTGTATCCGAGGAAACTTGCCCCCGAATTTATCCGTGGAGTCAATCTAAAATCTAAAATCTAAAATCTAAAATCGATTGACCTGATAAACTGTTTGTTTTCGACTCATTCTGATTGCTTTCATAAGAGATATATCCGCTAATGCTTAGACTGGTAAGGACCGGATAAAGCACTTCTTATTTCCGAACTATTTAGATTCGGACGAGAAGACTCAGGCCGTGAGAGTCCGTGCCACAAGTTCCCAGCAAACCATAAGTTTCTGCTAATTCTTTGACTAAAGCGGTTTGTTTGGGACTCGGTTTCCAAGGATTGGGATTACCGTAAGCATAGTAGGTTTCTACACCGTCAATGCCGAAACGGGCTGCTTCTGGGATTAGTTGATCGGCAGTCGATCGATACCTGCAAGGATGTGCGAGAACGGCTAAACCTCCTGCTTCATGAATAGCTTCAATTACCCTGGCTGCTGAATAAAAATAAGTGCCTTCAGTGCTTTTACCTCGCAAGTAAGGTTTGAGACTGGGATGTTGCGGATCGAAGGCATAACCGAGAATGTGTACCTCATTGTTAAGCAATTCGGCATTAATTTCAGCGCCTGTCCAGAGACTAGGTGCTTCGCTATTTTTGTCGGGATGGTTTAATTTCCAATTATCCAGCCAAATTTGAGCTTTAACGTAGCCTTGGGTGCTGTGGTGGTCGGTGATAGCTAAGCCTTTGAGACCTCCGGCTATGGCTTGTTCCATCAATTTCTCTGGCTGCAATCGCCCGTCGGAGTAGACTGTGTGCATATGAAAATTATAGGAACCCGGACAGCTATCGGCCTCAATTGTCTGAAAGACTTGTTTGAGTGCTGAGATATTCTGGGCTTCTGGTTTGAGACTAGAACTTGTTGGGGCAGCGAGATTGACAGCCATAAGCGTTATTATAAAAAAAACTAACCTTGTTTAATATATCTAATAAATTGATATGTTGCACCTGTGGCAATAGTCTGCTGTGGGATTGAAATATCTGGCGGATTGTTGCGTTCGGCACAAGATATCAATTCACTCGCACATCTTGCACAATTCTTTATCCAGAATTTTATTGTCGGGTGGGGGTCGGTTTATGAGATTATTGATTTCAGGCAATTTATAGTTGCTAAAACTCGCCTCTACAGGTTTGGGGAGAATGCCGCCAGATATCAATTTACTCGCACCTATTGCATCATTCTCAGCAACAGGCTTTCCGGCCTGTTCCACAAAGAGTAAATTTTATTGTGGAGTGGGCAGGATGCCCACGCTTAAAAGGTTTGTGGAAAATGCCACAAGATATAGCAATCCTCGCATCATTTGTGAATTTCTTACTCCCTCCCCTTGATCAGGGGAGGGTTGGGGTGGGGTAAAAAGTTTACAACTCCTGCAAGGATTGCTATATCACTTCAATCGCACTTTAAACCTGCGGCTGCGGCTGTGGAAAATTCGATCGGCACAAATGTAACTCCAAACTGTTCTCTCGAACACGGTACAATATGCGCCACTCGTTTAGGAGGGTTTTTCCGATTTCCAGTCTTCGAGTCAAACTCAATTATACCGGAGGCTCCTTCGGCTTTAAAGTTTGGATCGGCTAAGGTTTTTTGCATTCCTTGGCGGCTAGGTTCTGGCTGCATTTCGAGGGCTTTAATCAGCGTCCGGGCGGCATCGTAGGTTAAAGCCGATCGAGTATTGACCGGGCCTCCCCACAATTTTTCAGCGTTTTGCGGAAATTTTTTGTCAAAACTTATTAACGGATGCCAAAACACAGATATGCCCAGTTTTTCAACAGACTTTAGCTCTTTTGCTACTTCTAACGTTCTCGGCTCGTACAGAGTCCAGGGCCCGACAATCCAATTGCGATCGCCATTAGCTTTAATCATTGCGATCGCATTTTCCAGAGAATTAGTGACTTGACCGTCGGGAATGACAAGTAAGGCTGTTTTTCCGGCTTTCTCAACTTCTGTGATTGCTGCTTCGGCGTCTAAATTATTTTTAGATAAATCGTAATAATTCCTAAGTCTAAAAGTCGAGCCTCCTTTGGCTTCAAATTGCTCTTTGAATTCTTCCCACAAAGAAGCGCTAAACGGACTGTTGGGATTGTAAAATACTGCGGCTTTTTTCTCGCCGACCAAGAGCAGTTGATTTACTAAAGCTTCAGCTTCTATTCTAGTTGTCGGAGCCGTCCGAAAGAAAAATTTTCGAGGTTTTCTCGTCAGTTCTTCTGTTGTGCTTCCTGGAGAAATGGCGATTAGTTGATTTCGATTGTAAATATCTACGGTTTCTACAGTCATGTCGCTGGTGTAGTGGCCGATAACTGCTAGAATATCGGGCTGAGCGACCAGATAATTAGCCCTTTGAATCGCGTAGGATTTGATATTGCCATCATCAGCAATGATGACTTTGAGACCTTTTCCTTTAATAGCTTTTGGTTGGAGAAAGCCTTGACCGGGAAAATTTTTATTGTTCTCATTTGCAGCCAGAAGACCTAAATTAACTTCGGTTTGAGCTTGAGCAATGCCACGAAGCAGTTCTTCTGCTAAATTTGCGTTGAGGATGCTGCCGTCCTGATTTCTGCGAATGGGAACAACAATTGCGATCGTGTAATATTCTGCATTTATTGCCTTCAGCAGAGCATTGTTGATGTAAATTAAAGTTTCTGGATCTCTGCGGTCTTCCCGCCAGGACTGTTTGAGCAATTTTAAAGCTTCGGGATAATTTGAGTCGGAAAACTCATTAATTCCCCTTTGTTTTGACCACAGGGCGGATGTCTGCACTAGGAGTTTTTCGCCGGAACTTACACCATCTGCGGAGGGTTTAGGCAACGTTGGTTGCGAGGAAATTCTGGGGATTAGCGGGGAAATTCTGGGGATTAAAAGTACGATCGCCCCAAAAGCCACAATTCCCGCAACGCCTAACAGCAGCCAGCGAAAGCGCGATCGCAACTTCCGCGAAGTTTTGGGTAACGGGGGCCCTGCGACGATCAAATTCAAGTCTTGCAAAACTTCCTCAACAGACTGGTAGCGGTCTTGGAAGTGGAAGCGCACCATTTTGGTTAAAATATTTGTGAGACCATCGCTAACCGGTTCAGATGTTAAATAATCCCAGATAATTTCACAATTTTCGGGGTCTTGTGGCAGATTGGTGGGACGCCGCCCGGTGAGGGATTGAATCGCGATAATTCCTACTGCATAAATATCATTATAGGGTTGCGGGACAGACTGCGGATTGTATTGTTCGGCAGGCATATAACCCCTGGTGCCGATCGCCTGCGATGTGAATATTTCACCGGTAGAGTTAGCGGTAAAAGTGCCGATTTCTTTGACCGCCCCAAAATCAATTAAAACAATTGTTTGATCTGTTTTGCGCCGAATTAAGTTAGAAGGTGTAATATCGCGGTGAATAATATTTTCTTGGTGGACTGATTTTAGTGTTTCCAGAACTTCCCGCAACAAAACAACAGTTTGTTGCTCATTCCACCGATCGCCCGCAGTGAGTTCTTGACTAAGCGGATGTCCTTCAATATATTCTTGAACTAAGTAAAAATAATCGTTTTCTTCAAAGCTATCGAATAATTCGGGAATGCGCGAGTTTTTGCCGAGACCGCGCAAAGCGCTAGCCTCTCTTTCAAATCGCTTCCTTGCCCTCTCCAAGACGCGCGGATCGTTCGATAGGGGAAAAGGAATTTCCTTAACAACGCACAGAGGATTATTAGGTTTGTTTATTTGTACAGCCGTGTAGGTTCTAGCAAACCCTCCCTCTCCCAACAAAGCGAGAATTTCGTACCTTTCATGTAGGATATGCCCTAAGTTGACACACATAAATCTTCCAACACCTCTTGACAGGCTGCGGCCTTTAATGTTGATTATAAGCTTTTTTGTTGCCCAATACAGCTTGGCAACATATCAAATTCATCTGTGTCTATATCAAAAACACTATAACTCTCAGCAATTGGCAATTCTACATTAGTGAAGAGCGATCGCTAATTATCAATTATCTTTCTGCTAACTTACTGAGTACAAAAGCAGCTAAAAATCCGCAGACAGTAATTAGTCCAGCAAAATCGTGAGTTTCCTCGAATGCTTCGGGAATCATAGTATCTGAGATCATTGCTAAAATACCCCCTGCTGCTACGGCGGTAGTAGCGGCTATTACTTCCGCAGAAAAGCCACTGAAAACCGTATATCCTAACAATGCTGCAATACCGGAAATAACTGCGATCGCGCCCCAAACTCCAAAAATGTAACCCATCGATCTCCCTGCTTTTTTCATGCCGGCGGCGCTAGAGAGTCCTTCGGGAATGTTGGAGAGGAAAATTGCCGCTACTGTCACCCAACTAACAGCGCCTCCAGAAATCATGCTGACACCAACGACGATCGACTCCGGTATCCCGTCTAACAGCGCGCCGAGGGCGATGGCTAATCCGCCATCGCCTGACTCTGTTTTAGCTGGGTGCAAAGCGCCCGATCGCTTGCGGTGTTTTGCTCCCTGTTGACTCAAAAACCAATTGGCGGCTGTGTAGACAGCAGCACCACCCAAAAAGCCGATCGCCGTCGAGTCGAAACCGCCGCGCTTGTAAGCTTCATCCATCAGTTCAAAGGATAGCGCTGAAATCAGCACACCAGCGCCAAAAGCCATAATTGTCGCGATCGCGCGCTGGGGAATGCTCACAAAGTAACCCACCGCCGCTCCCAGTAGCAGCGCCGACCCCCCCAGTAAACCCCAAAATCCTGCCTGCAACCACACTGGAAACATCAGCTCTACCTCAGAGGAAAATTTTTTATGCACGCCTAAAAATTAATTATATATACGACTTACGGATGGGCGCCAGAAACCGGGTTTTTCACCTAATCTGCTAAGTACATTCCTCATAGTTATAGTCGCTAGTGTTCCCCTCAACATTAACTTTTTTACCCCAGGATGCGATTGACTCGAAACCAGCGATAGCCGCAGGCTTCTAACGGAAGAGATGGCTAATTTTTTTAACTAGCATTATTCAATCAATAATAACGATATTTGCTCCTAATCGCCGTCTCCGCTGACGGATATCCTGGCCCAAGAATTAGATCAGTAAACCAACCAATCGTTGCTGCAATTATGTGAGAAACCACCCGGCTTTTGACTTCGTTTGTGCTGTGTTGGATGTCTAGATTAATTAAGAATGAACTGGCAGCAAGGGATGCGAATAATAAACGTCGATAACTCAGAAATTTGGCTAAAGTTAAGACTGTTAATACCGTCGCAGTTGGTAGCAGCGATCGGAAAAATTATCCCGGTAATCTTAAACTGCGTCTGAAAGAACGATTGGCTCCTTCAAATAGTTTTAACCTCGAACGTTTGGGCTGCCTTTGATTCCTCTACAAAGCCAATAAAAGAGCCGTGTAAATTCCAGCACCAAGGACAAATGCCCAAAACCGACTTTCTCGTTCTTCTGGCAATTCTTCTTTGAGGACGTTGAGAACAATTCCTCCGGCTAAAAAAGCAAATAAAACTGCGATCGCAGTTTTTCCAATCTCAGTAGCGCTACCCAACACCCACCCCACAATAATAGCTGCTGCTAGTATCCAGCGTCCGATGCGGTCATAAATATGCTTGTGATGTTGCCGCAAACCAGAGTCGTTCACTGCAAAGTGCAGGGCCATTGCACAAGAAAACAACAGCAGATTGGTAAGGCCCGGTTCTTCCCGATGCAGCAGCAGATAGCCAATCAGAGCGTTGTAAATTGAAAAAGAGCCAATGTGCAACCAAAAAACACCAAGACTGGTCACATCCTCTTTGCCACGCTGACGAGATAAATTTGCAATTCGTTCCAAGCCGTAAAATACAGTCAATCCTAACAAAGCTATTAAATAAACGTGGTGTTCTAGATAAGAAATAACTCCTGCGTCTACTTGCTCTAATACCGCTTGGTGCAGATTTAATTCCGGTAAAATATGCACAAAAACATAAGCTACCGAAACCCCACTCGCCGCTGAAAGCCAGCCACTGCGAGGAATAGAAGCAAATCGCAACTTGCCGAAAAATAAATGTGTCAGCGCTAAACCAATGGCAATCAGCGCGGTTAAAGCTAAAGTATTAGTAGCCGATCGTAAAGCTGTTGTTATTACCATAATTCTGCTCTACTAAATTAATCCTGGCTTAAAGCTTTAATGACTTGGTGATACCGCTCTTGCACATCTTTCCGATCTTGCTCCTGAGAGATTTGTTCGCGGCTACTATTTAAAATCATCTCCGCCTGACGGCGTAAAGCTTCTCGTTGTTGGGAATTGCGGGTGTAAGTGGCGATGCAAGCTATAGCTTCCAATAAGCGAATTGTTACCGCCACATCTGATTTACTGTACTGGCGAATTTGGTTAAAGGCAGCATCCACTAACCCTTCAAAGGTCACTCCTTCAACAATCACGCGCAAATTCTGTTCATCGTCGTAGCGATAGGGGGAGGGAAAATCCCTTTGAGCGAGGCGGGATAATCCGGCGCTGAGTCGATCAATACACCGAATTGCAGTAAACGGATCGTTGATACCAGGAGAAATCGCACGCAAGGCAATTTCAACTAACTGATCGATGGGAAATTCTACATCTTGATATTCAGTCCGTTCTTTGCCCAGAATAAAAGCATCGTTAATCTGTTGTTTCAGGCTTTGATTCACCTGTTTTTCCGGGGAAACCATCGCTACATCGCTGCCCTTGACGATAAACTTTCCCGGTCGAGTTGTAAGACTTACAAGCAGATTGTACTGACGGGCAATTTTCATTAATTCCTTGTCATCGATTGCTTGCAAATAACCCTCGCCCGTGGCTTTAATTGGACTTGCTTCTGAGTCAAAATTTGCAGGAATTGCTCCCAATTGTCGCGAGTTGTTCACTTTACCTTCTCCGATTTTTTCGGGAAACAGACGATCTAGAGCTTTGTCTAAATCTCCACTAACCTGAGTAATTACATGAGACGCTTGAATAATGGTTGATGCGTGATGGATAAAGTAAATCAGTACGCCGATACTGGCAATTGCCAATCCGGTACCAACTGTAACCGAGAGTTGGGGTACAAAGAGACTGTATCCTTCTCCTTCTGCATGAATGGTTCGCAGTACGAGCAAACAGTAAATAAACGTGCCAATGAAAGTGCCAAGCACGATCTGATTGCCCGTATCCTGCATAAAATTACGCAGCAATCGGGGCCCAAAATTTGAGCTCGCCAACTGAAGCGCCACAATAGTAATGGAAAAAGCTGTAGCAACAACGCTGACCATTGAACCGGCAACCGATGAAAGAACCGATCGCGCACCATCGGTTCCACCCGTGTAAATCCACCTCCAGTTTGGTATATTACCAGTGCGGTCAAGTGCCAGCATGGCGATCGCTAAAATTATCGACCCCAGCGCCATCAACGTTGGGATAAACCAGTAGCTAGAGTGCAGCGAGTCCCAAAGTTTGCTTAACTTGACATTTTTCATGAGTTGGGGTGGGGTTAAGATTATCCGTTGCCGTTGCCGTCTTGTTGCGATCGCTGTTCAATTAGTTGTCGCAGAGAACCGCTGATGCTGCGGGGTTTGGGAACTTCGCGATTACCAGCGGGCCATCCTTCGCGTTGACGTTTGCGATCGCCATCTGTCTCTTCTGTTTGGTCGTGAAACAAAATTTGCTGCGTAGGAAAGGGCAAGTCGATGCCATTAGCAGTCAGCTTTTCCTTAATCGCAGAAAGTACCTTGTCCCGCGATCGCAGATCGTCCATTCGTCGCGGCGGAGCAATCCACCATCGAGCGCGGATATTGACGGTACTTCCTGCAAGTTCCATCAGCAACACGTCAGGAGCAGGGTCATTCAAAACCTCTTCCACACTGTGCAGGGCTTCCATCATTAACTGCTTGGCTCGCTGAATATCATCGCCGTAGCCGATACCAACGTCGTATTGCATCCGGCGTTTCTCAAAGGCGGTATTCACAGTAACAGAATTGGTGAACAATTCCGCATTGGGAATTACAATCCGGCGACCATCATAGGTTCGGATTGTTGTAGCGCGAGTTTCAATATTTTCTACCGTTCCCTCAAAGCTTTTAAACACAATCTGGTCATCGATTTGGAACGGTTCCGTCAAAAGAATTAGGATACCAGCTAGGAAGTTTTGTAAGATATCGCGAAAGGCAAAACCAATCGCTACCCCGCTAATTCCCAGCAGTTGCACCAAATCGCCTGCTCTAAATGTGGGAATTACAATCGACAAGGCAATAAACAGACCAACCAGAACAGTAATACCCTGCGCTAACCTTCCCAACACGAGTCCCAAATTCCGGGATTGGCGGTGGTTGCGGGTAAGCTGCCTGACCGCTCTCTTAATTGACCTGCCAACAAAGAAAAAGATTGCAAAAACAATTAACGCTAGTACCATATTAGGCAGCAGGATAATGAAGCCATTGATCATGCTCTGAATCTTGTCCCAGACTCCGGATATTTCTGCTGTCATAAAACTTCCTCTTGCATCATATCGATTCCGGTTGCACCGGAATGCTTGTTGACTGTTGACTGTTGACTGTGAGTCAAAAAAATGAAAATTGCGCGAATTATTTGTTGGCAGCTTGATTCGACTTTACGCCCGACTCCGGAAGCGCGGATTTGATATCATTCCGGCGCAGGTCGGAATTGATCTCAGTCGTTATTGATAGTATTAAAATTAGCCCTGTCAAACTCTATCTTAATGCTGGAGATTACTGTAACGTGAGGCTAATTTAGGACTTACACAGCAACAGTAAATATTGGGGAGGATTCGTTAAACAGAAAGCTAACGCACCAACAATTTTTTTCAAGTGGAGATCGAAGCCACATCTTGACCGTTGAGTTTTTGTGCGATCGCATCCAGTACCCTCTGTTCTGCTTCGGAAACCTCTCCGCGACTTTCGGCAATGCGACGGCATTGAGCTAATAGCGGTACTGCAAAGTCCGGGTTAAGTTGCTCTAACAATGCACCCAATGGTTTGGGGGACTTGATGTTAGCAGCAATCCTTTGGAGAGAATCGGCATTTAATTGCAATGCCTTCAATTCTGGCAGAATATCTTCCCAGTTTTTGTTGGGATAACTTGCCAAAATCATGTGAACCATAATTTGATCCATCCCTGCTTGCTGCGCGATCGCAACATCAAGATATTTCTCGCTTTGTTGCTGAATCGCTTGCAGCGTTTCGGTTCCAGGTTCTTCAGTATCTTCCCTCACTTTGGCTTCGTAAAACTGGCGCGCCGCATATCCCAGCGCATACAGCATCGTCGCATTGGTACTCGCACCAATCATCGCGCCAGCCAGCGGTACATTGCGTAAAAAGCCCAAACCAGCTCTCATGGCGTTGCTACCGCCTAGCGCTAACCCAAAAATTGCCAAAACCTCGCCTTTTCGGGCTGGCTGTTGCAAATCCATCCCATAAGCGGCGGCAATTTCATAAACCATTTCGGTTTGAATCGCAGTAGTTGCGGCTAAATCGATCGCCAGCAGTGCAGCCGCGACACCGGGTAAAATGCTGCTAGCAAATCCAACACCACCGGCGTGAATTGCTTTTTCCACCATAATGCGATGGGCAATTTCGCTGGGATATTCATTGGGATACTTTTGTTGGAGTTCCTTGACTTGAGCTTCCGCTTTGGCTAAGTCGATGCGATCGCTGACTCCAACTAACCAATCAAGCCTGAGTACCCCTGCTACTTGTTTAACAAAGGGAAGATTACCAACATAAGTCACCGCATCTCCGGTTCCTTGCGTCGCTTGTCCAATCAATCGATAAGTTTGTTTAGCAGCAGCTTCCCCCCAATCAACTGCTGTGTCAACAACCGCTTTACCTGTATTCAGTGCAGATTCTGTTGTCTCGGCAATGAAATTTAACAAACCAGGTTTTTGCTGTGAATTAGTTTCTTTTTTTGGGTTTGATTGGTCATCCATCACTGTTTTTTCAATTAACTACAATACGCCAGATTTTCTGCTTGGACGTAGCCTCTCAGAGGCACTGTAATCGGCACCCAACCATCTGTTCCTATACTTTCAATCGTCACTCTTCGTCCACTCGCGACGACTCCAACCCTTTCCCCATCAGTGGAAGGTGCTTGATGTACATTAATTCCTCTGGCTGCTGCAACTTGGCGGCAGTTAGTAGGAGGCGGGGCGGTTGCGGCTTCACACATTCCGAGAAAACCACCATATACGTAGCCTTGTAGCGGGGCTGTAATTGGTACCCAGCCATTCTCACCAAGACTTTGAATCGTCACATTTCGTGCGGAACCGATGATACCAACCGCTTCGCTGTTAGCCGTCGGTTGTCGCCGAACATTAAGACCATTCCTCGCAATAACCTGGCGACAGCTATCCGGTACTTGCGCTAGTAAAGATTCACCTTGAATCTGCATTTTATTTGTATCAGCGGCGAAGGAGGGAGCAACTAAAACCGTTGCCGTTAACAAGCTCGAACTTGTTAACCTTATATATTTTTGCCAGATCCTCTGCTCTTGCATCGCTTTATCTCCTTTTAAATCTCTATGCCAAAACCTTAGAAAAGGTTTTTAGCTTGTTCATCTTCTCCAAGAAAGGATGAATCATCATCACAATGGTATAAAATCTTTCGACTCGCTGGTGTGCTTGTTGAATTTTCTGGTTTTATCATCGCTAATCAAGCATAAACGCGAGGTTTGCGAGCGCCAACAGCACCACCCATCATTGCCGCTGCCAAACTCAGCAAAGAGCCAAGTAGAAATGACCAAGTAGCTTTAGCTGTATTACCAGCTAGATCGCGAACTTGATTTGGGTCTACATTCGGCGCTTGATTGGGTATATTAACGCCGCCCTGTTGTTGTACTTGATTGGCAATTTCTCCAGCATTAGCAGCCGCAGCGCCAACAGCACCCGATATCCCGCTTCCTAATAACCAAGCACTAAGTGCTAATGTAGCTCCCCAAAGAATTGCTGCATTCAAAAATGCTGTTTTCTTGGTCATCGGGCCGCAGCTTTGAGCCATCACCCAACCTCCCAAAAATAGGGAAATCAGCAAACTGATAATCGACCAAATTATGACCCCAATACCAACGGAACCTGCATCCGCCCCTGTTGCACCTGCGGTTAATCCGATCGCCATTCCCAAAGCGCTTAAAAGTAGTTGAGTACCCAGAGCGATCGCAATTCCTGCCAAAATTGGCCCCCACCTCACTTGATCGTGGTAATCCACCAGCGGATTGACGATTGTAGGCTCAGTGAGTGGATTGCCCGATCGATCTGGATAAGTCATAAAAGATTAACCCCTGCGTTACGTCATTTTTTTTCTTGAAGGTAATTTAATTTTACTTAATCATCATTACCAGAATATCTACCGATGGGCATAATATTTTTAAGTTAAAAATTTTAAATATCAAAAGTAGTAACTTCGCTTATAAAATCGAAACTTCCTTTAAAAAAAACCAGCAGATCCTTTAGAGATGCCCTTAATTTTGTAGGATATCCCCTAGTTAATGTGATCGTAAAACCTAATAAATCCTTGTGAGAGTTGCTGGCAGAAACCTTGTAGGCTGGCTCCACCCAACCTACGAATGATTAGATAAATTTACCTCTTTGAGTACAGGAAATCTAAATTCATCTACCTAAAGATAGAAAAATACAAAAAAATATCGCTATCTTGATGATTTTCAATTTGCTGAATCATTCATAAGAAGGAAGTATTAGAGCTGATATCTATCTAAAGTAGGTACACAAGTTGATGTAGATAGTACAGGAAACAACTATGTTACTTTACAAAATTGAGGATTTTAATCCCAACTACCGCCAAGCCGCTTTTGAGGACGACGATATCAAAGGACTGGATGTGTATGGCGGAAGTACCGATGATAAAATTGGCACGATCGATACTGTGCTGGTAGATGAGACAGGACGTTGCCGCTATTTTGTGGTAGAGACTGGTTCTTGGATTTTTGACAAAAAAGTTTTACTTCCCATCGCTCTTTGTCACATTGATTTTAATGGGCGGCGTGTTTACGCTACAGGTTTGCGGAGTAAAAACCAAGTGGAAAAACTACCCAGGTATGAGCATGGAATGGCAGTTGATTACGATTATGAAGAACAAGTGCGGGGTATTTATCGAACTTCAACAGTAGAAGCGTCTGTACCAGTAGAAGCATCATTACCTTTAGAAGCACCTGTCCGAGTTTCTACAACACATTCGGTCTCGCATCAAGCTACTAATCCTGCTTATGATCGGGATACCTATACTTACGAGCGAGAACCCCAATTGTATCAGATGAACGAACAGGATCATCAAAAACTCAAACTGTACGAAGAACGATTAGTTGCAGATAAAACCCGTCGCAAAACAGGCGAGGTAATAATTGGCAAACAAGTTGAAACCGAAAGGGTAAAACTGGAAGTTCCTGTAGAAAAAGAGCGAATTGTGATTGAGCACACAACTCCAGAATCTGCAGGGAGTCTAGTAACCCCAGATACCGCCTTCAAGCAAGAAGAAATGGCACATTTTGAAATCTACGAAGAAAGTGTGGATATCAAAAAGCAAGCGTTCGTGCGCGAGGAAGTGCAAATCAGAAAAGAAGTTGAGCAAGATACGGTTGAGGCAAGAGACACAGTACGTCGCGAAGAGTTAGATGTAAAAAAAACAGCATGGGATTCGGAGGGTAAAAAAAGTAATCCGCTTTAACTCAGCCAAAGAGTATCGTTAAAAAAAATGCAAAAATTAGGAGGAAATTTATCATGTCTACTCGCAGGCATTTACCGTCAATCAGCGTAGCCTTTTTAGCTTTAGCTGTTAGTGTCAGTGGCACTGGCTTTGTGCTAAGTTCCCAGCAAGTTGCTGCTCAACAAGCTAAATCGAAATTTCCTGATGTACCGCCGAATTACTGGGCGCGTCCGTTTATTGATTCCTTAGCTGAAAAAGAGATTGTTACCGGATATCTAGACGGAACTTTTAGACCCAAACAAGCTGTAGATCGGGATGAATTTTCGGCGATGATCCGCCAAGCTTTTAATCGAGCAAGCGTTAGAAAGATACCGAGTGGAAGTTACTTTAAGGATGTGCCTAAAAACTACTGGGCAGAAACTCCGATTCAAGAAGCTTATGAAACGGGATTTATGAATGATTTTCCCGGAAATGAGTTTCGTCCGAAGCAGCCATTGACTAAGGCACAAGCATTAGTTGTGTTAATGAGGGGTTTAAATATGGATTTCAATCCCCCTGTTGTCAAAACTGATCAAGCTGCTGCAACTCCAGCAAGCCCAACTCCAGTAAATAAACGTCGAATTGCTAGGAACCGTTTGGCATTTCCCCTTGCAGCGACTGTTTTGATGCAGCCGTTATTACCTGTAGTGGCAAGGCTGCAGCCTGCGGCTGCGCCCGCACCTAAATCGGCTAAGTCTGTTCCACCAACAACGACAAAAGCTGCAACTGCGCCTGCTAAAAATTCGGCATTAGATTTTCTCACTTCGTACTATAAAGATGCCGAGAAACTTCCTAAATATGCGGTTGAACCCGTGGCAGCAGCGACAAAGGCAAAGATAGTGGTCAACTATCCAGATCCCAGAGTTCTTAATCCGAACGAGTTGCTGAGTCGGGGTAGTGCTACTGCCCTAATTCATCAAGCTTTGGTCAATCAAGGTCAGATAGCACCGCTTCCAGACAAGAATACTGCTAAGTACATTCCTAACAGTCCACGTCGCTAGTTCTCCCATCAACTTTAACTTTTTTACCCCTGGATTCGATTGACTCGAAACCAGCGATAGCCGTAGGCTTCTAAGGGAATAGATGGCGATTTGGCATCGAGAGATTCATACAGCCGATCGCCAAATAAATCGCACAGATTGCTGTATTCGTGAGATTTGAGCGTAGCGGTACAAGGTTTGTCGGCTAAATTGTGGACAGCAATCACCGTCCTGCCTTGCCAGTCGCAGCAGTGGGCTAACACCGAGGGAGAGTCGGTTTCGAGAATGTGCCACTTGCCCCTACCCAACTCAGGACATTGCTTGCGGATGCTGATTGCACGTTCCATCCAGTTAATTAATGAGGCCGGATCGCGCTGCGCTGCAACGACATTGACTTGTTTGTAACCGTATTCTCCGATCGCGATCGCAGGTCTGGCAAGGGCATCAGTTGCAGCCGTCGAAAAGCCACCATTCGGTGCATCTGACCATTGCATCACGGTGCGAACGCTGTCTCGACCTTCCAGCGAAAGGTCATCGCCCATGCCAATTTCTTCGCCATAGCGCAGCATGGGTGTACCAGGGAGGGTGAACAGCAAGCTGTAGATTAGTTCAATCCGGCGGCGAGATCCTCCCATCATCGGTGGTAAGCGGCGACGAATCCCGCGCCCGAAAATTTGCATAGTTTTCTCAGGGGCAAACGCTGCAAAAATTTCCTCTCGTTCCGATGAAGTAATGCGGTCTAGCGTCAGTTCATCATGGTGGCGCACAAAATTAAGCCACTGACAAATATCAGGAATATCCGGTAAGGTTTTTAGTCCATCGCGCAATGCTGTGGATTCTTGACGCGCCAAGGCCAAAAACAGATGCTGGTTCAGCAAAAAGTTGAACAGGATGTGCATTCTGTCGCCCTTAGCAAAGTAGACAGGAATTTGATCGCGATCGACATTTGCTTCTGCCAGCAACACAGCATCACCCTGACGCGATGACACAAAATCTCTCATTTCTTCCAAGAAACCTCGCAGCTTTTCGGGGTCTGCACCTTCGATGCCAATTCCTTCAATTAAAAAGGGAACAGCATCAATGCGAAATCCAGACACGCCCAGTTCTAGCCAGAAACCCATAATTTTGCAGATTTCTTCTCGTACCGCCGGATTGGCAATATTCAAATCTGGCTGTTCTTTGTAGAAGTGATGCAAATAGTAAGCGTTTGCGTGTTCGTCGTACTCCCAAATACTGTCCTCAGCATCGGGAAACACCAGCAATTCTGGATCTGTTTTGGGTGGATTTTCTGACCACACGTAGTAATTGCGATACTTCGAGTTTTTATCGCTTTTGGATGCCACAAACCACGGATGCTGATGGGACGTATGATTTACTACTAGATCGATCAGCACGCGAATTCCTCGTTCCTTTGCTTGGTGCATGAACTCGACAAAATCTCCCAGGGTTCCGAGTCTCGGATCAATGTTGTAGTAATCCATCACGTCATAACCGTTGTCCCGGTTAGGGGAAGGATAAAACGGCAGCAACCACAAACAAGTAATTCCTAGCCCGGATAAATAGTCTAGGCGGTTGATAAGTCCCTGAAAGTCGCCGACACCATTCCCGTCCGAGTCCATGAAGGTTTCAACATCGAGGGAGTAGACAATTGCGTTTTTATACCAGAGGTCTTTCATATCAGTAAATTTCTTAATAGAGAAACGGTGTAACATGGCTGTGTTCAGAAACCCAGTCACAGGGCAATTTAGGAAGCTGAATGCCACGGGTATAGCTCATCTTTCGGAAGATAGTTTTAAGTCGTATTTGTACCAATTAAAAATATTTCAATATAACGGTATATTAAACATAAACCAAGATAATACCTTACGTTTTTTCAATTAAAAAAGGGTCGATACGTCTGACTACAATTAGCAGGAGCGATCGCTACCAATTTCAGCTTAGATCTTTATTGCAATAGCCAACTTGTTTAGCTGGTAGCTGCACTGTCTTCGCTCTCTTTCGCCAAGACAGTGCACCAGCATAAACATTAGTTAAATCTGCCAGCGCTTGTAAGTGCTGACGGCATGGGAGTTGTGTTTGCCTTTAGCGATCGCCAATCCGGCCAACTAATCTTCTACCCAATTAAGTAACCCAAGAGAAGTAACAGCTCCAAAAAAGTGAGCGCCAATCAGATTGACGTTTGCCATCGTCACAAAAATATCTAGGGAACGAATCACATTTTCTGGCGCATAAGCTGCCATCGCTTGGGGTTGACTAAGAGTTTTCGCTAGCACTACAGCAACTGTTTCTTCTGAAGCAACAAACGCGATTAATACCCCCACCAAACTAGAAACTAATCCAATCCGTAAGGTGTGAGTAATATGTTCTTTGCTGGGATATACCTGGGAATTTTCGGCGTGCAAAAGTCGGCCTAATAGCCTATAGCGAAAATCCCAAAATATTCTAAAGCACAGCAGTAGCAGACCAACTATCGCTAAAACTACCCCGAAACCAATACCTGCATTATTGGTTTGCTCGCTCATGTTGCGACCCAACATAGCAAATACTAAAACTATGCCGGAAACAGCACCCAAGAATAACTGTATCCAGAAGCTAAACCTACTAAACAAGCGAAAAGTTGCGACGAATTCGCTTTGGGTCAGCGGTTGCGACAAGGATTCTGGTTGATTCATTATATCCACCTTATTGCTGAATTGAGTATCAAAATAAACGAGGTAAGAAAGAGGTTATGCTTGTCTTCCTGGCGATCGCCTTGTGGTTAGCTATTAGACATCTCCCGAAAACTTCGTTAAGGGCAGGCAGGATGCCTACCCCCTAATCCCCGCAGTAGTTATGAGAGAGGTCTATTGGTTACTCAGGAATCGCGGAGGGATATACTCCTGTAGCAACTAAGACAGGTTTGTTGGTATACTCGGCTTCTAGCTTCTGCTTCAAGGTCAAATCCCATTGCAGATCGTAATCCCGCTCAAGTTCAGCGAGGACAAACGAACGCAACTCGCCGGTTACGGCAACCTTCTCACCTTCTCGCACGCTTGGTTGTGGAACTGTGTGTATCACTAACAAGTCTTGTCCGCCAATTAATTTGTCTTCATCCAAGGTGAACGAGTTTGGACTTCTGAGGCTTTCGACTTCACCGCTGACCGCCAGTGTCTTGCCGTAGTATTTTTGGGGGTCTGAGGTGAGTTCCCCCGGTGTGGGGGCTAGCGCCATCGATTGTGCAACGATCGCAGGTTTACTTTCGTACTCGGCGTACAAGTTTGACTCTAAGCCTAATTTGTACTCGCGCTCAATATCTGCAAGGACAAAATTGCGAACTGTTCCCGTTACTTGAACTTCTTGACCTGATTCAGCCGGCAGCACAAAAGGCTTGCCGGTGGCATTGACAACCAAAATCGGTTCGCTGCCAAAAAACTCCTGATCGCTAACTGTAAAGGTCGATGGCCCCAATTTTTTGACTGGTTCACTTCTGATGGTGACAGTTTTGCCAAGCAGTTGTGCTGTGTTATCAACCACATTCTCGGTAGTCGTGGCAACCGAACCGGGTGTTCCAGGTGCAGGTACAGGTGCCGTTGCTTGCCGCTGTGGGGTAGTACAAGCCGGAAGCAGCATAGCTGCTAGTGCGAGTGCGATCGCTCCTCCCTTAGCATTCGAGAGCTTTTGAGTGTAATTGTTCAAACGATTATTAACCATTGAAAAACCTCCTTGATTTTTTCTGTGTATTTTGTTGATGAAACTAATGAATTTGTGTTCAAAACCCGGTCTTTTTATTGCTGAATTCAAAAAGAGTTAACCATCAGGTTGAATTCTTAAAACCCCTTGATTGCGATCAAAGTTACTCGTTTAATCTCTGGAAACTGCTACCATCCCTGTTTCATAACTAGACATCGGTTTAACTTTCAGCAGCCCTCCATCTTCGCGCACCATTGTGACAGTCAAAGGCGTTGGTAGATTGTGCAGAACAATTTCTGCTTTACCTGCTAGCATTCGGGATTCAGTATGCCCGACTTTGGGCGGGCAAATAGTCGCGAGTCGCTGCTCAATTTTGAAACAGTACCAACGTTTCTTCACTGGTGCGATCGCCTCTACTAGAACTGAGATTCACCTCGTATCGGGTTCCTGGTAGAGAAATGGTCGGCTTAAAAGCAAAACTGAATTTACCTTGTTCATCCGCCCGAATTGTGCGTTCGAGGATATTTCGTTCAAATCCAAACAAACCTGCCACAGAAGAGGTAGCTTGAACGTTGACATTAACTGTCGCATTTGGGGCGCTGCGTCCTTCCACTTCCACCGTCCCGCTGACGCGAGCATTTTCTTCGGGAGTGATAATTTCTAGCGGGATTTCGGCAGTGTTGGAACGGCCATCATCGGTAGCAATTAGCTCTCGATCTAAACGGGAACGAATAACTTGATTTCCCGACTGCAAACTAGCAGTAACCGCCACACCGGCAGGGGGGAAATAATCTTGGCTGCGGATCGTATATTCCCCTGTGTAAACGCCGTTGGATTCTTCCCGCATGGGGATGTTATTAGCAACTCCTTCAATGGAGAAATTAGCTGTAGCGTTGGGAGTGCCGAGCAATTTGAAATTGAGCGTGGTTCCCGGAGCTAACTGCTGTACGGATCGAGCAGTGAAGCGGTTAATAGACAAAGATTGAAAGCGGCGATCGTTATAACGAGCAACTAGAGGTTGTTGCAAGCGGGTGCTACTGATGCGATCGCCTTGTTGCAAATTGGCCCGCACAACTGTATTTTCGGAAAGTCGATCGCCCTCGCGAATCATGTAGCTTGCCTCGTAGACTCCCGGTTGAACCTCCCGCATCGGCAGATTTTGCACTGCATTGGGGATAGTCAAGGTAGCCCTCGAATACGGGACTCCTCGCAACACGAAAAATAGTTCAGTTCCTGGCTCTAATCGCTGTACTGGATATGCGGTAAAACTGTCAATATCCGAGCCGACTACTCTTCGTTGAGCTACTTGGATAGAGGGTTTGAGACTAGCTTGAGCAATTTCCGGTAAATAAAGGGTTGAACCCAACAGAACCAGTCCAATTGCCGTTGAAAATGATTTTATTTTCATAAAATCCTCCTAAATCGAAACAACCAACCTCTTGCAGTAATAATGTGAAAATTTCAATTAATTATTAAATTTTTACTTTTGCTAAGGGTCGATTGTCTGTGTTCTACGTTCTACATTCTTTCAAAACGTTGCTTATATATCTATTTAACCTCAACTCTCAAAAGCTTGCCATCTGTCGGAGGCAATAAGAAAATATCTATCTGATGAAAGATGTTTGAGTAAAAAATAATGAATTTGCGAGTTAAGTGCGATCGCTCGGACTATTGGCGATAGATGCTTGATTCCCCACTGTCGCACTGGGGCGCATCCATTCTTGCAACGTCCATAAGCTAGTTATGGCAGCTATTGCAGCTCCAAAACTATCCATAATCAAATCAATAATCGTATCATTCAGGCTCTCAATCACTTCGGTTGAGAGAACAATACCAGCCGTCCATTCGGCAACTTCCCACAAAGCACCAATTGCAATCCCAAAACTGGTTATTGTTAGCAAGTACAGCATTTTATGGTTACGAAAAATAGTCAGCATTGAACTGTACGCTAAAAAACTCAATGCTAAAGTCACGGCAAAAGTCGTGAAAGCATGAACAATTTCATCATAAAGCCCCGGTTGGTAAAACAGTCCGAAAACCCAGCCTCCGGCGTTGAGTAAGGCAGCAAGCACAAACAGGAAATCAAACAGCGTTGGCAAGCGATCGTCCATCACCACAAACACCAGGGATGCTACTAAGAATAAAGCTAAACCCAAGGCATTTTGCCATTTTCCCTGACTCAGAGCAGCTATTACTGCTATTGTTAATAACGCCTGTCCTACCCAAGCTGTAACTCTATAGCCACGCCAGTTTGTAGTCATCATCCCTCTCCGTCTATCTTAAGATCACACATTCCCGACTTCTCTAAAAAATCAGAGTTTTCCATGCCCTTTTTGTGGTTTATTTGAGTTCATTTTCTAGAGGTCATCTTGAGCAACTTGGGCATGGTTTAAGGCAGCAACCAAGGTAACTCCACCTAAAATATTACCAATTAGAGTAGGTATCATGAATTTGCCAAAATATTCTGGCCACGAAACAGCTTTAATTGCCACGGCATAGAAAACTTCCACCGATCCGGCAATAATATGAGGAAATTCACCTAGCCCAACCAGGGAAGTGATGATAACAATTACCCAGAGTTGGGAAGACTCAGCGGCGGGGAGAAGCCAGACCATTAAAGCAATCAACCAACCAGCAAAGATAGCCCGCAATAAAGTTATCCAAAATCCTCCATCGATAACTTTTAAACCTATTTCACCAAACGCTTTTTGAAATTCAGGCGGGAAGACTCCAACCTGTGCAACTATTGAGGCAAATATGAATGAACCTAACAAATTGCTTGCTAAGACAATTCCCCATAATCGCAGCACTCGCATAAAAACTTTGCGTCTGCGATCGTTTAACAAAGGCAGAATGACAGTCAAGGTATTTTCAGTGAACAACTGCTGACGCCCCATCACTACGATGACAAAGCCGATACTGTACCCAAGGCTGACAATGATAGAACTCCAAGATTGCTGGGGTAAATTTGCTTGGAGTACACCTTGAGCCACTAGGGAAAATCCCATAGATAGTCCTGCCGCTAATCCAGACCAAGCTAGGGCTGAAACTGGACGACACAACTCACTTTCACCCTCAACCCTAATCGTTTCGTGAATGATTAAGGCAGTGGGACGGATGCGCTCAATGATCTCTTCACGATCGCGATCGCTGAGTTCCAATTTTTGTTGGCCCAGCAATTCTATTGCTTGGCTTGCTCGATCGCAATTTTGTGTCATCTCGCTCTCGTTAAATTATATGAACTTCCTAGTTTTCAGCATACAAACTAAACAATAGCCACGCCCCTAACCTGAGAATGAGCTTTGGATTTTTCTAAAAAGTCTCTGTAGAGAAAAACTAGCCGTGCAGCATCTATCTTAAGTTTGGTGATTTTAAAATTTAAGGTAAAAGCAATATATCTTAAGTAAGATATTTGGCTATTTGCTTTAATTTTGCACAATCTTTCCCATACAGAGGTGTTTGGTTGGCAGGCGTTGCATTAAGCATGAGTTTTATTGGTATTACCAGCATTATTGGTTTGTTTGTTTGGCAAGTTTCACTGCCTTTTGTGGACTGAATTCTGGCATTCATACTAGCCTTAATTCCCTGTAGGGGCGCAATTTTAAGCGTAAGTCCACCGCTGCTGCTGGCTTTATTAAATTTGCCTTCAAAAGCAGGCGCGGTGTTGTTGCTTGATTTCCCTATTCAACAAATTGAAGGCAACTTGGTCACACCTATCATTAGGGAAAAGCAGGTATCTCTGCTTCCCGCTTACACCTTAGCTCTCTTGACAGCATTCGGATTTTTATTTGGTTTTTTGGGATTATTTTTAGCGCTACCAATTCTAATTGTTATTCAAATCTGGGTTAAAGAAGTTTTAATCAAAGATATACTAGACCCCTGGCAGACTGCTCCATCCGAGCCAGTTAATAACCCATAAAGCTATATTTGTCAAGCCCAATTAATGTGAAGTTTATTAATCAATCAACCGATGAGACTCCCGCTCAAGACAGATGACAAAAATCTCTAAACAAAGTAATTATTAGATTAATAAATGATAATATAAATCGTTTGTTTAAGAACCAAGTTAACTGGAAAGGAATGCACCATTGCCTATGCCAGCAGTCGTTAACAACTAAAGTATACAAAATATGAAACGGGACAACTCACCCACCGACAGCATTAAAGACTCAATTGGACAGGCAGCTTCTCATCCCTGGTTTGAGCGACTGGCAAGATTGGGATATGCTTCCAAAGGCTTAGTTTACTTTATTGTCGGTTTTTTAGCAGCACAAGCAGCCTTTAGTATGGGCGGCAGGACAACAGATACTAGCGGTGCATTATCAGAAATTGTTAACCAACCCTTCGGTAAATTTCTGCTATTTCTTGTAACGATTGGCATTATTGGTTATGCCCTTTGGCGTATCGTTCAGACAATTCTCGACCCAGAACACCAAGGACAGAAAATGGATGCCAAGCGCATAGCCCAACGCATTGGCTACGCCTTAAGTGCTTTAGGTTATGCAGGTTTGGCTTTAACGGCTGTAAAACTGATAATGGGTTCGGGCGGTGGTAAGAGCGATACAACCGAAGATTTGACAGCCCAAATTTTAGCGCAACCGTTTGGACAATGGCTGGTAGGATTGGCAGGCTCAATTGTTATTGGTGTAGGATTTTCTTATTTTTACGAAGCATATAAAGCCAAATTTCGTCGCCATTTCAAGCTAGATGAAATGAGCCAAACCGAGCAAACTTGGGCGACACGGTTGGGTCGATTCGGAATTGCTGCCCGTGGAATTGTTTTCGTTATAATCGGTTTTTTCTTAATTCAAGCAGCAAGGTTATCGGATGCCAGTCAAACGAAGGGATTGGGCGATGTGTTGGGAATTCTAGCACAACAGCCTTTTAGTCCAGTGATTTTGGCTCTAGTACCTGTGGGTTTAATTGCCTATGGCATCTACTCGGTAATTGAAGCTCGCTATCGGAAAATTTTGCGTTCATAAGCTTGCCCGTTATACAGAGAGTTTTGAGTACAACAAGTTTTTTGAATTAAGAACTTATCTAACTCAAAGCTCAAAAATTTTACAAGGTGTCCTGATAAAATCACATACTTTATAAGTCTGGAGATTTTAACTCAAAACTCAGGGCGAGCACGGGGGCACCGCCCGTACTCAACTCAAAACTCCTAAAAACTGATGGCACAAATTGGTTATCATGCTTCCCACGAACAGTTTAAGCCCAGCGAACTGCTGAAATATGTCAAAATGGCAGAACAAGCTGGCTTTACCCATGCCCTTTCTTCCGATCACTTTCATCCTTGGAGTGAAGCGCAAGGACAAAGTGGTTTTGCTTGGTCTTGGTTGGGTGCAGCAATGCAAGCAACGCCGAGGCTTTCCTATCGGGTTGTTTGCGCTCCCGGACAGCGGTATCATCCGGCTATTATTGCCCAAGCTGTGGCAACGTTGGCAGAAATGTTTCCCAATCGTTTTTGGCTAACGGTTGGCAGCGGTCAAGCGTTGAACGAACATATTACTGGGGATAAGTGGCCTACTAAGAGCGATCGCAACACGCGCCTCAAAGAATGTGTCCATATTATCCGCGCCCTTTGGGCAGGAGAAACCGTCACCCATCGCGGTTTAGTGTGCGTAGAAGATGCAAAACTTTATACCCGCCCGGAAATTCTCCCATTAATTATCGGCGCGGCAGTTACCCCAGAAACCGCAGAATGGTTGGGCAGTTGGGCAGATGGATTAATTACTACTTCTCGCCCACCTGAAAAGTTAAAAAAAGTCGTCGATGCGTTTCGTCGCGGTGGTGGAGAAGGGAAACCAATGATTTTGAAAGTGCAGCTTTCTTATGACAGTAATGCAGAGAAAGCACTACAAGGCGCTCATCATCAATGGCGTAGTAACATCTTCAAAAGCAAAATGTTGACAGAACTGATAACACCCGATCAATTTGATGCGGCCGGGGAGTTTGTGCAACCAGAGGAGTTATATCAACACGTCCGGATATCGGCAGACCAAGAGCAGCATATTGAGTGGTTGCAAAAAGATATTGAATTGGGGTTTGATGAACTAATTTTGCACAACGTTAACCGAGAACAAGAGCAGTTTATTGAGGTATTTGGCGAAAAAGTAGTGCCAGCGCTGACAAAAAATTGATCTTGGCATCTACCTAATTCAAGACTTTGAATTCTGATTTAATAATTGCTGCATCTCAGCCCGCAAGGCAGCAATTTCAGTTTGAAGTGCTGCAATTGATTTCCCTCCTGCTAATTCTGCTTCGTCATCCTCTGCATCGCGACCAATAAAAAATGTGGCGATGGTCGCAGTTACATAACCAAAAACCGCAAACGCATAGAGTGCCAGAACAAGGCAAAGTATGCGACCTTCTGGCGTTTTGGGCCAATATTCCGAACCCATTGTCATCATTAGCATTGCGGTCCACCATAAGGCTGTGCCGTAATTATTTAACCCGGAGGAACCATCGGCGACATCTTTTTCAAAAGCATACATCCCTGCTGCACCTACCAAGGTAATAATTATCGTTAGTCCTACGACATAACCAAATCCGCGACGGCTAACACTCGCAGCTAATGCCCGCATCCCTCGATTCGTACCAGTCATAACTCGCAACAACTGCAAACTTCGCACAGCCCGTGCTGTTTTGAATGCTCGCACCACTCGTACAATCCTCAAGGTACGCAAAGCAGGCAACAGCAGAGAAAAAGCCGTTATCCAATGGCTTTTAATATAGGAAATTTTGCGGGGAGCCAAGGCAAATTTAACTAGAAAATCGGCAATAAAGATAATCCAAATAGTAGTGCTAACGACTTCTAGCAGTGGATTTAATCCCCAAGTTAATTCAATAATAAATAGGGCTAGCCACACAAATGCCAGCACCAGCATGGGAGCTTCCAGCCAATCTTCTAGCTGTTGCAAAATCTGGCCTTGCTCTTGTTCTATGGCTTGTTTTTCGGCTAGGTTGGGGTTGTTCATCTACCTACCAAATCATTAAAATTTAGTCTTTTACGCTGCATTTTAGCATAAGCTTTCGCCACCGGCACAGCAGTAAAGCCGTGGGGGATTATTGACGCGCAAAAAATTAGGCAACCAATGACCCAATCTAAATCTAATCCCGTTTTACGTAGCGCCAGCATGGCATAGAAAACTGCTGCCGCACCCCTTGGACCAAACCATCCTAAAAACAAAGTATCCTACCAGCTTTTTAGCTGACCCAGCTCATGCGGGCGAAGACAGCGCAACTAACTACAAACCCTTGTTAAATTCATTCCCACTCTAACGTCCTTCCCTCTTCACGTCCAACTCTTCGCGACGCAGTGTTTCCGCTGCCTCAACAATCTCCGTTTCAACTTCTTTCCTGATGTTAACTTCTTCGCGCACGAAAGCTTCTTTTTTGATATCAGCAGTTTCTTCGTAAACTTCCATACGCATCACCTTTTCCTGCTGGAATGGAGTATCCCGATTTACGGGCGCACCTGCCGTCCCTGGAGTTATACTTTCAATTACAACTCGCTCTTTTTCTGTGGGAATTGAAACTCGTGCCGTTTCGGTTTCTACTCGCTTGCCAATTGCTACCTCGCCAGCTTTGTGACGGCTTTTTTCTGCAACCAGTCGTTCTTCGTAGAGTCGGAATTTGTGATGCTCGCGCTCGTTCATCTGATACAATTGAGGCTCTTGTTCGTAAGTGTAGGTGTTGCGATCATAACCAGCAGCCCTAGCTTGGTTAGAGACAGAATGCGGCATAGAAACTGGTGCAGATGCTTCTATAGGCAATGATGCTTCTACAGGTGCAGACCCTTCTACCGTTAGAGTACGATAAACACCCCGCACTTGTTCTTCATAATCGTAATCAACTACCATTCCATCCTCATACCTGGGTAGTCTTTCTGCTTGGTCTTTACTCTTCAAACCCGTCGCGTAGATGCGCTCTGCATCAACATCCACTCGACAAAGAGCAACTGGAACTAATACCTTCTTGCCAAAAATCCAGAAACCTGTGTCAACAACAAAATATCGGAAACGTCCTGTCTCATCAACTAGCGCGGTATCGATGGAGCCAATCTTCTCATCTGTATTTCCAGCATAGATATCCAGGCCTTTGATATCTTCGCCATTAAAAGCCGCTTCGCGGTAGTGGGGATTAAAATCTTCAATTTTGTAAAGTAACATAGGAATCCTTCCCTTTCTATCTACATCAACTTATGCCTCCATTTTAGATATAACTCAAATTTGATGCTTCCTTCTTATGAAGTATTAAATAAAACAGAATAGTACGATGAGTAAGCTGTTGTGCATTTAAAACGCATAGTGGTATAATATAACATAATGATATTCAGACAAAGTGAATGCCTGCTA
>NZ_JAUPTE010000060.1:0-38958 GCF_036701705.1 Microcoleus sp. w1-18aA5
TTTTAATAATTTTAGGAATCGCGTATTAGCTTGCTTTTCTGATTAGAGAAACTTATAACCATAAGTTCAGGAGAGCCGTAAAATCCAATACAAATCCGGCTTAAGCTGCACAGTTCGCTGTTCTGAGTAGATTGTTCTTAACTCAAAACAGCTAATTGACTATTGCGTTCGATTGCACCCCCAGATAGTTTGGCAAATCGAGCGCATTAATAGTCTTTCATTAATTTTTTTCAGGATCGGGTTCGACTTGTTCTGTCGGAGATTCCGGCGCGGGTTCCTGTGGATTTCGCGATCGTTTCATGCGATCCAATGCCTCTGCGTAAGACCAAGCCACGCTCACAAGAAAAGCTTTCGCCATGCCGGACAAATTTTGTGCATCCTCGGTTTCAGGCGCTTCAGCTTTTTGGTTGCCGTCGTTCATCATGTTTTTGTTTTCTCCCGGGCAGGTTTGTCTAGCGATTTTTTGCAGTCTGCGATCGATACCCACAAATTATGATTTTTCTTGCACCCGCACCCTACTTATCTTTGAGGATATGACCTTGATTACCACGAATAATATCATAAATATGCTGATTGGATGACCGAATCAGAAAGAGACCTTAACTTCGCTGGTTGCCTGCAACACTGACTCCTGCTGGGAAGTGTACTTGTAAGTTTCGATAATTTAATGAATAGCTTGATTCTTTGCCGGACTACTTTCATAAATTAAAATAACTATTTATTTTAGAGTTTATCTCTAATCAGAATTCCAGAGCTGTTGAGAAACTGCCCGGAGCCGTCTAATACGGTTAGCCATTCTCGAAAGCGAGGGGTAATAACTGCCTTGACAAACTCCTGCTATTCTGATTCATCAATTGTCTCGCATCCCGGTTTTGTTAAGCCAAAATACAGTTCATCTTTGAGGAGATTTGTTTGCTTGGCATTAGTCTCCGAAGTTTCGGGAAGTTGAGCGCGGGCAATTGTCGCATGACAAACAGGCAGGATGAACAGCAGGCCTGTCAAGCAAAGACTGTTAATATATTTATTCATCAGGAATTACGCACAAATTCTATATTGTGGGCCATTTTTTCTAGCGTGCCCTTGAAATGCTGATTGAGAATCCTGCAATATCTCAGTTTTAACCACCGAGTCTGATCAACGGTTTTTTAACCCGAATTTTATTTAATTTAACAAGATAAAAAATTTTCAACTCAAAAACCCGGTTTCTCAGGTGAAACCGGGTTTTTGAGCATCTGTTCTAGTTTGTTTATGCTCGCCTACTTGATTCCGTCTGCCGTATTAAGTAGCTCAACTTATTTAAACGTCAAACTTTTCAGGTGTTCAGAAACCCGGAAGGGCCAGCACTCTTGGCTGCGCCCCGAAAGCAATCAGGTTTCTCAAAGTGTTATATTTTTTTAGGTGGAGCTACTAATCCTTTAATTCGCGGATACTTCTCTTAGCAGTGTCTTGATACATCTCCCCCATTTCTTTCACGGCTGCTCCTGCCTCTTGGCCAATCTTCTGGGCTCGTTCGCCGGGAGAGTCTGATGTTTCGCGAGCTTCTTGCCTCCATTCCCGCGTTGTTTGGGGTCTTTCAGAATTGTTGAGCTCGGATTTTGAGCTAGCTTGCGCGCCAAAACCTTTGTTACTGCTTCCCGAATCAACATTTGTTGTTAGGAGCAAAAAACCGACTAGGACAACACTCAAAAAACTCTTGATTTGAAAACCCTTAAGCAGGGAACTGATGCGAGCAATGGCTGTGGAAATCAAATTCATTTCAGTAATACTCCCTAAGTTAATTGGTGATAATTTTCAACGTTCTTTCATCTAATTGACTCGCTCCAAAATCAGCAGCTAATGCGAGGTAAAGCCAACTTAGCTTTAACTTGCGATTAACCACCTAAATAGAGTTATAGGTTAGCGATAAAATCTGGTAAATACGCCACCTATGTGTCAGCCAATTAGCTTTTTCACACATGAATATCACGTTAACAGCCGCCAAATATTTCTACCTCTAACTAAAGTCATAACTTAGTTAGAAGCAAAAAACATATTTTTATACACATGGTTAGACAATTTTTAATCAAGCATGCTCTGCAGGGCAAATTCTTATTGCAAGCGATCGCCCGTTTTCACGTCAAACCAGTGCAGCAACTGAGGCGGAAAAACCAGCTCTACAATTTCGGAATTCCAGTGGCGGTCATTTGGCAACAAAGCCCGCACCGTTACTGAGTCCAAACCTTTAACTCGGACGCTAACTAAATTTTGCATTCCCAAGTTTTCCACTAAAAAAACCTCACCTTTAATTGCCTCTGGGGCAGACATCTTGCCGGCCTCTGCATCTGCAAAGCCGACGTGTTCCGGGCGAATTCCCAACACAATTTCTGGTGGCACAGTTGGCATATCTGGGAGTCGAACTCGAAAATCGCCCAACATCGCAAAATTTCCCTGGCATTTAAGCACGAGCAAATTCATTTGCGGGCTGCCCACAAAACCAGCTACAAACTGATTGGCCGGACGAGTATAAATTAAGTGTGGCGGGTCTAGTTGCTGGACGTTGCCGCTGTTGAGAACTGCGACTTTGGTAGAAAGCGTCATTGCTTCGGTTTGGTCGTGAGTTACGTACACTACAGGAGCTTTTTGGGAGGAAAATAATTGTTTGAGTTCGGCCCTAACTTTTTCCCGCAATAATGCGTCGAGATTGCTCAAAGGTTCGTCTAGCAAAAATACTTCCGGTTGGCGCACTAATGCGCGGCCGAGGGCGACTCGCTGCCGCTGTCCGCCTGATAGTTTTCCTGGTTTGCGATCGATTAATTCCGTCAATCCGAGGGATGTTGCAACTTCCGTCACTAACCGATTGATTTCGCTGGAGGAGATTTTGCGAAGTTTGAGACTCGATGCCATATTTTCGTATACTGTCATGTGCGGATACAGCGCGTAACTTTGAAAAACCATTGCTATATCACGATCGCCCGGCCTGAGATAAGTGACATTGCGATCGCCAATTCTAATCTCGCCCCTAGTTGGCTGTTCCAACCCTGCAATTAACCGCAGCGTGGTAGATTTGCCACACCCCGACGGCCCCAGCAAAGTCAGAAATTCCCCTTCGCTAACATCCAAACTAATGTCTTTTACGGGAACTACTTTAGGGCTGTAGGTTTTATTGAGGTTTTTGAGTTGCAATTTTGCCATGATTTTAAACTGTTGACTGTTGACTGTTGACTGTTGACTGTTGACTGTTGACTGTTGACTGTTGACTGTTGACTGTGTTGTTTGACTCGTTCCCAGGCACAGCCCAGGAACCAGTTCAATCTAAAATCTAAAATCTAAAATCGATTTATCCTTTTACCGCCCCCGCAGTTAAACCCTGAACAATGCGCCGCTGGAATACTAAAACCAGCAAAACCAAGGGCAAAGTTCCCAAAACGGTAGCTGCGGCGATCGGGCCGTAAGGAATCTCAAATACTGACACCCCGCTGAGTTGAGCCGTGGCGACAGGAATAGTTTTCAGAGATTCGCGAGTCATAAATGTTAGTGCAAAAATAAACTCGTTCCAAGCTGAAATAAATGTCAAAATTCCAGTTGTGACTAACGCAGGAAATGTCATCGGTAGCACGATTTGCCACAGCATTTGAAAAGTGTTGTATCCGTCAACTTTAGCGGCATCTTCCAAATCTTTTGGCAACTGTTGAAAGAAACTTCGCATCACCAAAATTGTCAGTGGCAAATTGATCGCGGTGTAAGGAATAATTAATGCTAAATAATTATTGCCTAAATCCAAAGCTTTGACAATTTCCAGCAGTCCCAAAAATAGCAGCACCGCCGGAAATAGCGTCACAATCGTCACAGTTGCCAGGATGATTCTCTCCCCCCACAGTCGCAACCGGGCTAAAGCGTAAGCTGCGGGAGCGCCTACTGCTAAACACAGTAATGTTGAAGTAATGGAAACAAAAGCGCTATTTAAAATGTAAAGTGCAAACGGGCGGCGCTGGAACAGCGACAGATAATGCTCGAAAGTAATTCGTTTGGGAATATAGACGTTTGGAATCGCTGAAATATCCGCATTTACTTTAAAAGAAGTTAGCACTTGCCAGATAATGGGTGCGAGAAAATATGCGACGATTAATATCGCTGAAATTGGCAAGATTAATTGCCGGATGTCAAAGTTTTTTTTGCTAGGTTGTTCGCTGGCGATCGACATAATTTATACCAATCAAATAAATGTGCAACTGTGGGTTATCTCAAATCTAAAATCCCCAATTTAACATCGTCTTAGTTTCCTCCGGCTGCATTGGTGCGGGCTCTCGATAACAAATAAGCGGCGAGCGCAACTGCTGCCACTAACATCAAAAAAGTACACACCACCAAAGCCGCCCCGTACCCAAAGTCTAAATACCTCATTACCGTGCTGTAAATGTAGATAGAAACGGTCTCTGTTGCCCCCGCCGGCCCCCCTCCCGTCATCACCTGAATCAAGTCAAAAATGCCGAAAGATTGGGCAAATCGAAACAGCAAAGCAATCACAATTTGGGGCATCAGCAGGGGAACCGTAACTTGACGGAAACTCTGCCAGCTACTCGCGCCGTCAATCGCGTGTGCTTCGTACAAATCACCGGGAATTGACTGCAATCCTGCTAGCAAAAGCAAGCTGACAAAGGGCGTAGTTTTCCACACATCTGCTGTAATCACTGCCATCATTGCCAAAGTCGGATCTCCCAGCCAGCTAATGCTATTTTGAATCAATCCTAAACGCCTCAAAATGTCGTTAATTACGCCGTATTGGTCGTTAAAAATCCACGCCCAAGCTACTCCCATCAATGCAGTCGGCAGCGCCCAAGGTAGCAGAGAGATTGTGCGAACAATGCCGCGCCCTGCGAAGGATTGATTTAAGACTAAGGCAATGCCCATACCGAGAATTAATTCCAGCACAACAGAGGCGACAGTAAATACAGTGGTGTTGCCTAAAGTTTGCCAGAAACGCCCGTCGCCTAACATTCGACTGTAATTAGCAAAACCGGAAAAAACCAGTTTTAATTCTGTACCGAGGTTTTGGGTGAATAAACTCAGCCAAAAAGCGCGCAATATTGGGTAAGCAAATACTAGCATCAGAATTATCAAAGCTGGTGCTACTAATATCCATCCGGTTTTTTGTTCGCGCTGTCGCATCTTGTCTAATTGCATATTGCTCACCTTTTTCTCGTTTGATCTTAATAATAAGATGGACTTTGTATCTCTCGCTTGTAGCCGACTCTCGATCCCCCTAAATCCCCCTTAATAAGGGGGACTTTGAACGTTCCAATTCTTCCCTTTTTAAAAAATACTTTGAAGGTTCCAATCTCCCCCTTATTAAGGGGGGCTAGGGGGGATTGATCTGAAAGCTAGAAGTTAGGAAGCTTGGGGTTGTTTCAAACTGCCTAATAAATTGCGAGTTTCGCTAGCTGCTGCTTTCATTGCTTGTTCTGCACTCATTCTCCCGGTAAAAGCTGAACTCAAATAACGCTGCAAAATATCAGAAGCTTGAGCGTATTGTGCCAGGGGCGGGCGCAAAGCTGATCGTTCCACTACTTTTAGCAGTTGCGGGTAGTGGGGATATTTGGCTACTATTTCTTTGTTGGTAAATAAGGATTTGTAACTGGGAACTAAACCGGTTTGTAAAATAAATTTGCGTTGGGTTTCCTCGCTGGTAAGATACTGAATTGCTTTCCACGCTTGTTCTGGATGTTTTGAGGTTTTGGCAATTCCCCAGCCCCAGCCGCCCAAGCAGGAACCGCCTGTTTTACCGGTACTGCTGAGCATTGGCTCGATCGCAATTTTGCCTCTAACATTCGATCCTTCGGCATTTGCCAGCTTCCAAACATACGGCCAGTTTCGTAAAAACAGTGCTTTGCCATTTTGAAACAAAAGCCGGGTTTCTTCTTCTCCGTAGGTGGTGACACCCGGAGGAGAAATGCCAGAGGCGATCGTATTTTTGAGAAATTCCACTGCTTTAATTGCCTCCGGTTTATCTAACCCAACTTCAAAAGTTTCAGGGTTAGCCCAAAAGCCGCCGAAACCGGAGAGTACCTCGACAAACATCGCAGATACTCCCTCGTATTGTTTACCTTGCCACAGATAACCCCAAGTTGCTTTTCCCTGTTTCTGCAAGTTGTGAGAGATTTTTACCATATCTTCAAAGGTTTTCGGCGCTGGAATTTTCGCTTGTTCTAAAATGTCTTTGCGGTAATAAAGCATTCCGGCATCGGAAGCATGGGGAATGCGGTAAAGTTTGCCCCGATACCGCCCGCCTTCGACGTTACCTTGGATGAATTTTGATAGTTGTTCGGGGGGAATTCTGTCTGTCAAATCCCTTACCCAACCTGCGGCTGCAAATTTGGGAACCCAGACAATATCCATGTTGATGATGTCGTAGGGCGATTCGCCTAAAAGAAAGGCAGATGTGTAAAGATTTTCTATGAGGTTGCTGTCAAAAGGCCCTTCTATGAGGTTGATGCGAATCTTGGGGTTTTTCTGTTCAAATTCTTTGACAAAGGGTTTCCAGTTAACAAGGTCTTGACCTTGCATTAACATGGTGAGCACGACTGGCTGTTGAGTCAGTGCCGGCAGAATAAATAAAAGCAAGACGGTGGCTAATGTGACAACGAATAAGGCTAAAAGACGGGGACGCTTCTGGCTTCGTTGCTGCGGGGAATTTATTTTTTGCATTTGCTTTTGAGAAATGGCGGTGCGATCGCCTTCTTTCTCTCATAACTCGCTTTCTTTTGTTTCGCTGGATTTACCGAGTTTGTGCAATAAAAATTTAAGTAAACTTTAGCTTACTTAATAATGCTTGAGTGAAGAGTGCAAATTTTTATTTCACTAGCTAGAATGGGATTTAAGTAAACATCTATCTACAGATAGATATTGAGAGAATTGTCTGACTTGATAAAAGTCGGCGGTTGAAACAGCTCAAGAGTCAAATTTTTATCCCTCTCGCTTGAGACTAAAGAATCAACGGGGTATTAAAGCCGGATTTTGTATTACACACTTTTGACACCCAGCAACCGGGTTTTATATAGCAACCGCCAAGATGATTAGGACGTTCTTAATCGCACAAACATAAACGGTTGATTGCAACTTCTTCCCTATTCCTTCTTCCTTAAGCTGTTCAACATTTAAATTGTGTGTCAAAAATCAATAAAAATTTTGTGGGACGGGCTTCTAGCCTGTCCCGAATTTCCAATTTAAATGCGTAATAGCTTATTCCCTATTCCTTCTTCCTTCTTCCTCCTTCCGTGGCTCCGTTATATCCGTTACATCCGTTACAGAATCCGCTGCCGAACTTCCTTCTTCCTTCTAAATACAAAAAACACCGCTCCTCAAAACAGGAGAACGGTGTATAGGGGGTGTTATGGGTTGTTGTCTGGGATTAACCTTAACAAATCACGATCGGCTGAGGCTATGCCTTGTGATGGTTAAAAAATTGGCACAAACCTGCACTATTGCCTGTTTCTCGATCGACCGCGAGCGATTAGCCCAACCATTCTACAACAGCATCTTCCTTGGTATTGGTGCGCCGTTCTGGGGTTTCGCGGTTGAATTTCAAGTGGATGGCGCGGTTTTGTTCGCCATCTGCGGCTACTGCAAAAATCGGATAGTCGATTAAGCCGTCTTGGAAGGACATCTGGAAGCGGAAAGTGCCGTCCGGATTGAGTTTAATCGGCTGTCCGCCTACGTAGACGGTAGCGTCGGGTTCGGTGGCGCCGTAAACGATCAGTTCGGCATCAGCAACTAACCAGAACTGGCGGGGGCGCATCGGGGCGGCGAAGCCAACTCCCGACATACCGACACCGGACATACCGAAACCGGACATGGTGAGGCCGGACATACCGACACCCGACATGGTGAGGCCGGACATACCGACACCCGACGCGGTGAGGCCGGACATACCGACACCCGACGCGGTGAGGCCAGACATGGTGGGAGCCGCCCACATTCCGACGCCGGAGGGGAACACATAGGAACTGAGAGCTTGTTCGTGGATGCCGACTTGCTGGACGGAACCGGCGACGTGCTGCATGGAACCGAAAATAGAACCGGCTACGCGCAGGGATTCGGCAGATTCTGCCATGCCGAAGATTTGTTCGTAGATAGCGTTTTCGGTGCTGTAACCGAAGCCATTGGCTGCTTGTGCGAGTTTCTTGGCCGGAGGAACCAGTTCGGCGAAGGTTTTGCCTTGCAAGTCTTCTTCCCAGTCGAGGGTGATGAATTGGTCTTCAATCCAGTCGCTGGGATAGACGGGAGGAACGCGGACTTCTGCCGATCGAGCTAATACCAGCCAGCGGCCATCTGCACAGCGGTAGCCGATGTCGATCGCGTAGTCCCGATCGCTCACGGGGATTGGCACGTACCATTCCCGCGCCAGTTCGTCGCAGGGATATTCTTGAATGCTGTGCGGGCTTTGAATGTCGAGGTTAACATCTGTAACGTCGTAGATCCGCAGGGCTAGTTGCTGTCCTCCTTGGCGACGCAACTCTTCTTTGCGATCGTTGGGAATGTCCCAGTAAGTGTAGGCCCATTCTGGGTCGCGGGGCATTAACACCACCCGGCTTTCGCCGTAGCCGTTGGGCAAATCTGCTAAACCTTCATCTACAGACGACAAAGAACCGCCTGTTCTATCTTCTTGACCTAGTTCAAACTTTGCTGCTTCCACTGCTTCTTGTGCCTCTAGTTTGCGAGATGGGCTGTAGGAAAATTTGGTGCGCTGAATCTCTTGAATTGATGCCAGGAGTTGCGATTTCCGCATCCGGCTGTAGCGAGAGACTCCACATTCGCTAGCAACTCTGCGGAGTTGTCGCAAAGTCATCTCTTCTAATGGTGGGCGTTCTTTTGCCATGAGTTCGTTCTCCACTAATTTGGGATGGCGGGTTAGATTTTTTTCTTTCAACACAATTGTGTTGACTTTTTGAGTTAGAAACTCTTTTAAATCCACATATTATCGAGCTTCCAAATCTCTCCAACCTTTGAAGCCTTGCTTGTTTTTAGCTTGTCTTTTCCCCCATGCGATCGGGGGTTTGGACTTATTGGCTTCTGCGCGCACCGTTCGATCTAAATAAAGCTTTATCTGTCGATTCTTGATTGACAAGATCGATTTTGTAAGTGCGATCGGTGCTGCTAGCAACGCTGTGCTGGCAGCACACGCGCTATTTCGACTCCCAGTGCTGCTTAATCGAAGCATTTCTTTGGGATCGCTTTGTCATGACTTAATGTTGCAGACAAGTTGCGATCGGGTCAAGGGGTCTTTTGCCTCAATCCTGGGTACTTATACGCATTTTCGTGATTTTGGGGATCAATATGTCAGGGAATCTTGACATTGACGAGGTTTAGGGGATCGGTGTTGAAGCCAATATCAGGATTTGATGACATATTGGGATAGGGGGCTTTTGATGGGTTTGGAGGGTGGGGGCGATCGTTTAGAATGGATATGTCTTTGCGAATATGACAAAGTGGAAGACTTTCTATATAATCCTTCTAACAAGAAGGCTTCGCGGGAGCATCCCGATTTTGCAAAAATATTAGACTGCAAATTAACCATTCAAGTAGGCACAACGCAGTTGTAACATTTGAGAAACACTTTCAGATTTCTACTGTGAAGAATGAAATGTTTAGTTTTGTACCTATCTGCTTGACGGCTGATTCTACGGATCCCAATCCGATGGAGGCTGGTGGGAATTACTGACAAGTCTCATTCAATCCGATAACAACTAACTAACATCATTGTTCATTTTCAATCCTCACCTGCCAAGTCTCCAAAGTAGTACCTATTATTTTATCAAGATTTGTCAAAGCATTAAAATAGGCAATCCTCGCATTAAGTTCTGCATTTCTAGCCTCTATTAAATCCTTCTGAAAAGTCACAATATCGATACTCCGAGAAGTTCCCACTCCCAATGTTCTTTTGTCTCGCTCTATTTCTAATTGCTTTTGCGCTAACTCCCTTGACCTTTGAGCTAGTTCTACTTGCTTAAGATTCAAATTTATATCTCGAATTGCATTTCTGACCTCAACTTCCAGTTTTTGATTGGACTCCTTTAACATATTCTCAGCTTGTAATAGCTTAACACGACTATTCTGAAAATCTCGCTCAATTCCTCTATTTCCAAAATCGCGAGTCAAAACCAGTCCCGCTCTCAAATCCGAGCTGCTGTCTGAAAGATTGGTAGCATTATTATTAATACTTGCATTTACATCCAATTTCCATTTTCGATTATTTTCCGCTACGAGCAAGTTATATTTAGCGATTTCCCGGTCAAGCTGTACTTGTAAATAATCAGGACTATTTGACAGAGCTAATGGTAAAACATTATCAAAATCCAGAGGGTTAGTCTGTACAGCAGCAGATTCTCTTGCTATTATATTAAGATTGCGATCGAGGTCTAGAACTTGCAGCAGTGCTAATCTTGCCTTCTTCAGTTGCTCCTCACTAGCTAATACTGTCACTTCCCGATCTGCCACAGCTTTTTCACTTGTAAAAATATCAACTCTTGCTAGCCTTCCTGCCTCAATCAAAACCTGATTAGTCTGCAATTCTTGACGGGCAATTTCCAGAGAACTTTGTGAAATTTTAACTTGTTCCTGAGCCTTAATCAACTCTCTATAGGTTAAAATTACTTCAGTAATTATCTCAATTAGCTTCGATTTCAAACTCAGAATATTTCTTTTTTCACTCAGGCGAGCAATCTCAATTGGTGCTCGGTTGACAGCAACTCCAGCTCCCCTTAACAGAGGTTGGGTAAAATTTAACGTTAGATTTTGACTTAAAGAACCTTCACTATTAATGCCAAAACCATTCGCATCTGGTCCTTGTTCACTACTCCAAACAAAACTTATATTTCCTCCTGTGGGAATTTTGACACTCACCTGGGCAGATAAATCGACTTCGCCAGTAGTGGTGAGTCTTCCCCCATTCCTCCAACGAATTGATGAAACGGACAGTTTCGGTGTAAAACTAGGGACAAATAAACCTTCTGCTACGGATAAATCTTGTTTTTGGGCGATGCGTTCTAGATATTTATTTTTGATATCTCTGTTGTTTTCTAAGCCTAAAAACACAACTTCTGGTAGTGTTAGTTCAACCCCTAATTCATCCGCTATAGATTGCTGTCGAATAGTTAGATTTTGGCTATTTTTAGGTATTGGTTCTGCTGTTATTTCTGGATTCGGTGGAGCTTCAGCAATAACTATTGATTCTGGTTGAACAGTTTTTTTTTGAGTAGAAGTTGTTAATACTTGGGAATTTGGAAGTGGGGATTGGGAATGGGGAATGGGTGAGTGTTTGATTTTACTTGTTGGATTTTCGTCGGGAAATTGAGGAATAACTATTCTCTGGTTTGTAGTTAGCATTTTTCTCTGATTTGGGGGCTTAATGAGCGCCTGATTTTGCGGTAGATTTTGGATGTGTGGGAGATGTTTTTCAGTGGGAACTGGCAAAATTTTGCGCGCGATCACCGATTTAGAGCTAACATCAGTTTTTACGGTTGAACTAGACTTAAAAGCTACAACAAATATCGCCAATAGCCCACAGGTTGCAAGCATAACGAGGCTAAAACGAAATATCCAAGGAATATCGTAGCGAGCAGGGGAATCGCTATTTGGGAGATAATCTTCGTGCGGTTGCTCAGTCATGCTAACTCAGTTATTCCTGCAAGTAATTTTATGGCGATTTCCTACGGGATGACTACCCTTGACGCAGCGCTTTAACAGGATCGAGTTGACTAGCTCGCAGAGCCGGGAAAAATCCCGCTCCTACACCCACCGCTAATGCCGATCCTAGAGCCAAAGCTGCTGTGTTGCTGTCAAATTTATAAGGCAACTTAAAAACATCCGCTACCACCACTGTTAACCCGTGTACCGTCACAATAGCAGCAATTCCCCCCGCTAAACTCAGAATTACTGCTTCTAGAATAAACTGCAACATTATATCTCTCTGAGTAGCCCCGATCGCACGTCTCAAACCAATTTCGGGGGTACGTTCCATCACCGCCGCGATCGTAATATTAGCAATACCAATACCTCCCACCAGCAGCGAAATTACCCCCACCGCCAATAGTCCCCGCGAAGAGAGCTCCAGAGTTTCCTGCTGCTCCAAAATTTTCTTAACATTGTTGCTAACATAAATTTCTGCCTGGGGAAAGCGCTGCTTCAAAACCTTTTTGGCCTGCTTTTCCATCCCTTTAATATCTTTGAGATTGTAAGGGCGCACCGAAATTGAGTTAATTCTCTGGCTCCCTGTTATAGCCTTGTAAACCGACATCGACACCAACATTTCACCTGTTGGTTTTTCCGAAGAATCTTGCTTACTCTCCATCACGCCGATCACAATATAAGGTCTGCGGTCAACATAAATGCGCTGACCTACAGGTTCCATGTCACCTGTAAAAAGTAGCGATCCCAGCCATTCATCGATTACTACTACGGGTCGATAGTCAGCAAAATCACTAGGGGAAAAAAAACGCCCCGTCATTAATCGCCGCCCCGATGTCAATAAATTATCTTGAGAAACCGCGACCATATTAGGTTCCGCTTTTTGCGCCTGAAATATAACTTTATTGTCATTAAAGCCAAACCAATTTTCGGCGCTAATCGCCCGAATTCCTTTCAGCCTTTGCCGCAAAAATTCCATATCTTCTAATTTCAAGCTTGTGTCACCCCACATAAAGATTCGCACTTGAGGGGCTTCTCTCTCAGCTAATTGCTTGGCAATCACGGCGCGGCTAATGTTGCCAACTTGCAGCGTTGCGCTGACCGCAGCTACACCCATAAAAACTCCAACTGTAGTTAGGACAGAACGCAAAAGATTGCCACTTAGGGACAGGCAAGTTAGGCGGATTAGGTCAATAGGAGAAAGGCTCATAAGTAATTAAAAATCAAAAATTAAGATTTCGGACATTAATAAAATTAGCTAATTTTATCCTACTCTTTAATTTTTATTCGATATCGTCACCCTCTGTTTTTTCTTTCTTTTTAGTTGTTTTTTCTTCCTGAATAGGAGTTCCTGGCTTTAAGGAAGGTTCAGGAGGGGGTATCACAACACTGTCACCTGACCGCAAACCGGAAGTTACTTCCACCTGAGTTAACCCTTCTAAACCTAATGTAACTGACCGTTTCTGGGCTTTGCCTTGATTGTTACGAATCCACACAAAAGGCTTAGACTCCGATCGCACAATTGCCTCCGTATTCAAAACTACTACCTTCTGGCGCTGCTGCAAAATGATCTCCACATTCACTTGACTCCCTGGAATCAAAGTCCGGGTTGGAGCATCGAGTCTTACTGTTGCAGGGACCGTTGGTTGACTGCCTTGATTAGAGCCGTCATTTCCTTTACTATCACCACTTTGAGCAAGAATATACAAGCTTTCTACTCTTCCTGAAAACTGATTAGAATTGGGACCAATAATGCTGATGCGAACGGACTGATTGGGTCTAACTTTAGCAGCATTGAGCGTAGAAAGCTGTAGTTTTACCAGTTCTTGTGAAGGGTCGCCTAATGTCAAAAGCTCTGTTCCTCGCAGCACCCCGTCGCCATTTTTAACTTGAATATTAAGTACCTTGCCATCAATAGATGCAGTCACCACATTGTTTTTTAATTCCTGTTCTTTTTCTCGGTACTCAAGCAGAGAGCTTTGGAGATTGGGGCTATTTGTAGCAACATCTAACTGAGCTTGTCGCACTCCTGACTGAGCAGCGCTCACTTGTTGCTGAAGTTCTTGCTCTTTATCTTGTCGCTGAATTTGCCGACTTTTGAGTTCGAGCATATCGGTGTTGATTTGAGACTGTGCGTTTCGTAAACTGACTTTAGCATTGCGAACTTCGTCTTCTTGGGATCGCACGTCATTTCTCGAAATATAACCTCTTTCAAATAAGGCTTTTTGCTCGGTAAGTTTCAGATCAGCAGCAGCCAAAACCACCTCGGCGTCAACAACTTTTTTGCGATTATTTGCTAAGGCAATTTCCTGTTTTTTAATTTCTAATAAATCGTTATTTTGCCCGGATTTATAATTTTGAACTCTCTCTTGGGCGGTACTGAGCGTTTCCTGGGCTGCGACAAGTTTTTGGCGTAAGCTTTCTAGAGTGAGTTTTTCTTTTTGAATCACCAACTCTTGCTTGCTGAGAATTGTTTGTTTTTGGGGGTTACGAAGAGTGATTAAGTTCTGGCCAGATGTGATATTTTGCCCGATTTTTACTAACACTTCATCAACAGTAGCATCAACGGGAGATTTAAGAGTTTGTTGACCAGCCAATTCAATAGTGCCGCTTTCATTAATCGTATCTTCAATATCGCCAAGTTTGACGGGGATCAAGCGCACTCCTATAGGTTCTGGAGGTCGATTTTGATATAACCCGTAGACAAATAAGCCCCCGCCGATGCCTAGAGTGAGAAAACTAGACCACAGTAGCCATTTGACTCCTGTTTTGAAACTATTCTTTTCTTTATATTTCACTGTCAACTCCCCCTACAAACTGTAAATAACTGTTAAGCGTGCGCGATCGCCCTTTAACCGTTTTGGTTACTGTTTGGATAAAAAAATGGCAACTTTGGGGCTGACATATTCTAGCATCTGTTGACATACTACTTTCTCTCTTCCCTTCTAAGGTCGCTATTTCTTATGAATCTGTATTGCGTTCTAAGTCGGACAACCTGGAACCATTGCAATAAAAAATGCGGGAATATAGCCTTTCTCAGTAACATGAGGTGCTCTTGGGGATTGGGCATCGGGTCTAAAAGCATGGGGAATCGAACTAGCCCGTGTATTTCACTTTCTTGAGAACCGCTATACATCGCAAATGGAGCCATTTTGGGATGGTTAACCGATCGCAAAAATAAGAAAGTCGAAATACACAGACAAAATCAGGATGTGGAAATATTAGATAATCCCAACACTTTGTCAGGGGAAGATGTGTTACCGGGATTTGTCTTAGATTTAACAGATGTTTGGTAGTAACACCGAAAGATTCACCAACCGCAATATAATAAATTAGAGCAGTACATCAATCCCAAATCTCAAATCCCATGCCCCTAACGCTTTACAACAGCTTGACCCGTCGCGAATCACCTTTTGAACCCCTCGAACCCCCAAAGGTGCGGATGTACTGCTGCGGCGTTACGGTATACGATTACTGCCACGTCGGCCATGCGCGCGCTTACATTGTTTGGGACATGGTGCGGCGTTATCTGATGTGGCGGGGATACGATGTGCGCTACGTGCAGAATTTTACAGATATTGACGACAAAATTCTCAACCGCGCCCGCGAAACCAATTCCACAATGGAAGCCGTGGCGGAACGCTTCATCGAGGCCTATTTCGTAGATATGGCCAAGCTGAATATTCTCAAGGCTGATGAATATCCCCGCGCCACCCATACAATCGACGGCATTAAACGGCTGATTCACGAATTAGAAAATAAAGGTTATGCCTATGCTTCCGGCGGCGACGTTTACTACAAGGTGAGGCAATTTCCCGATTACGGAAAACTTTCCGGCCGCAAGTTGGAAGAAATGCAAGCCGGGGCTAGCGGTAGATTGGAAACCGCAGAAATAGAAGCTCAAAAAAAGCAAGATTCCTCTGATTTTGCCTTGTGGAAAAGCGCTAAACCAGGTGAACCGGCTTGGGATTCATCTTGGGGAAAAGGTCGCCCCGGATGGCACATCGAATGTTCGGCTATGGTGCGCGATTGCTTGGGCGAAACTATTGACATTCACTGCGGCGGTTCCGATTTAACTTTTCCGCACCACGAAAACGAAATTGCTCAATCTGAAGCCGCGACGGGCAAGTCACTTGCTAATTATTGGATGCACAATGCTTTTGTGACTGTCAATGGCAAAAAGATGTCGAAATCTTTGCACAATTTTATTACAATTCGCGATTTGTTGGATGGGAATTGGTCGGGTGATTGGGAATCTAACCCCCCCCAGCCCGCCCTTGGTAAAGGGGGGAGTAAGAAGGAAGGAAGCGAGAAGTCAAAAGCGGTGGAACCGATGGCGGTGAGGCTGTTTGCGTTGATGGCGCAGTACCGCAGTCAAATTGATTTTACCGAAGAGGCGATCGCTAGCGCTCGAAATGGCTGGAATACCATCAATGAAGGTTTGCTGTTTGGCCTTCGATACGGTTCTCAACTGAGTTGGGACGTTGAGAAAACTAGACAGTATAGCAAAGCTGTGGAGGAATTCCAATCAGCGATGGACAATGATTTCAATACTCCCGGCGCTGTGACGGTTTTGTTTGAATTGGCTAAGGAATTGGCCAAAGAAGGCAATGTTTTAGTGCATCAGGGAAAAACAGAAACCTCACCGGATTTGTTGCAGCAAAAATGGGTAACTTTGGTGAGTTTGGCGGGGGTTTTGGGTTTAGAAGTTCAGCCGGAAAGTGATAGCAATGATGCTGTTGACGGTTTGAGTGATGCGGAGATTGAGGCGATGATTCAGCAGCGGAAAGATGCCCGGAAAGCGAGGGATTTTGCTGAGGGCGATAGAATTCGGAACGAACTTAAGGATAAGGGAATTACTCTGATCGATCAAAAAGATGGTACAACCATCTGGCACCGGAGTTGAAATTTAGAGTTTTTTAACCGCAGATGATCGCAGATGAAATTCCATCCGCGTTCATCTGTGTTCATCTACTAATATCTGCGGTTAAAAACTCCCATTAGTAAAGTTCAAGACAATCTAATGCGATGTTGCCAATAAATTCTTGAATTGTTTCAACTCCAGACCGAAAAATTGCTTCCACGTTACTGGTCGGTGCATTACCGCATCGCAGCCAAATCACTTTCGGAGGTGCTCCGTAAAGACGGCTTCGTTCAGCAAAGTCCGCGTCCTGCGTTACAATACAAAAGCCTTGAGCCTTTGCAAACTCCCAAATCTCGCTATCGTCTATTTCCGTCAGATTGTGGAACTGAACATGACTAGAGTCAGGGAAAATATCTGCAAGTCGAGCTACCAGTTTCCGGCTTAAGTTTTGGTCAAACAGAAGTTTCATAAACAGCAGTTTCAAGTGCCACCTACAACAGCAATCAGACAGCGTTCTCGGTCAGCGGCGAATTCTAAACACGCTCTAATGTCTTCCTCTGTCAACTCAGGAAAATCGTCTAGAATCTCAGCGTGAGACATTCCCGCTGCTAGCCAACCCAACACATCATACACGGTAATTCGCATTCGCCTGATGCAAGGCTTTCCACCGCGTTTACCTGGTTCGATCGTAATGATTTTGCGATAACTCATGACAAGACCGAGTTGAGTACACTTTTCTGTAAGTTTAGCCTAGTCTTGGAAAAGTTAGATTTGCTTTAACTTATTCACAAACTCCGCAACAGCCGCGACAAATTCTGCGGTGGATTCATAGGGCAAAACATTACGCCCCGCCATTAATAAACCTTCCGCATTGGGAAAATGCGCTAAATATTGCGCTAATCTTTCATCCGGTTTCTCTTCTTTACCCGCTTGACTGATGCTTGAGGCTTTTTCTCCCATCACAACGAGTGCGGGTCGATCGAACTTTTGAATCGTACCGCTATAATCCTGCCGCCAAAACCCCGCTAAAAACGAGAAAACCGCGTGACGGCTGTCAGGATTTGCCGCCCCAGCCTGCAAAGCATCCAACCATTCGCTGTCAACTTGTGTGGCATCGCCAAACAGTTGTTTCACAGAAAAAGAACCCAAAAACTCACCGCGTCTGGCGTAGCGGTAAAAAGCATTTCCCAAGGGAGAATTTAACAAGTTCCAGACAATCCTTTGCTGTCTTTCTGTCGAATGTTTGTTCATTACCGCCCAAGCGGGAGGCCCGGCGAGAACTAACCCGCGAATTAAATTTGAGCCGCTTTCCTGCTGCATTTTTGCTAAAGCCAAGGCTACACATAGTAAAGCACCTTGTACGAGGACGATCGCAGGTTTTTTCACTACAGTTTCCAAGAAATACTGCAACTGTGCCGCCCAATCGTCTGGATAGCAAGCCACAGCGGGCATTTCGCAATCGCCGCAGCCCAAAAGGTCTGGATTATAAATCGGATTACTGTTCCCTGCTTTGTACCAACTCTCACAAAATCTATGCCAAAAGATTCTTGACAAACCAACTCCTATCGGATGAATTAATAACAAAGGGATGCTATCTTCTGTCGCAGTAGTTGGCTTATAAACATCATAAGCACAGCTATAATTTTGCCATTCGTAAAAGAGCGTGGGTGATTTTATAGACGAAATAGTGGAGAAATCTTGGGTTGAATATGGCGGTTGCATCTTATTTTTTTTTGAACCGATGTTGCTTTTTATTATAATATGAGTAGGTGCGGGTTTGACCCGACATATATTTGGTAACTGAGAATATAAATAAACCCGCCCTGCGGGATGACATAAGCGCCAATACAAACCTTGATTACTTAATCATGTCAGAACAGCGGATTACCATTTCTTTACCTAACTTGCTGCTAATTGTAGCATCGTCCTTGCTGCTAGTGCTGCTGTGGCAATTGCGGAGCCTGCTAGTAATTCTGATGATATCAGTTGTGCTGGCTGCTTCGATCGTCCCGATCGTGAATTGGGCCCAAACGATGCGGGTTCCCCGGTGGCTGGCGGTGATTATGGTTTATTTAACTCTCATCGGCGGATTTAGCGGGACGGTAGTGTTAATCGGCCCCACGGTAATCGAACAAATAGAGTTACTGCTGCGGCAGTTACCAGTTTATGTCGAAAGTTTGCGAACTGTGGCAACTAATGTCTTGAGTCGCTTGAGCGACGATGCCCCAACCTTGGTGGGTCTGGTGGACACTCAATCGCTGACTAATTGGCTGATTCGATCGAGTCAACAACTGGTTTTGCGATCGTACAGTTTAACGAGAGGCATTCTAGGCGGTTTCTTCAGCCTAGTTTTAGCATTATTTATTTCCGGTTACATGGTTGCGGACAGCGACACATTAATTAAAAGTTTGGTGCAGTTTTTCCCAAAACCGTGGGACGCAAGATTAGCTGCACAAGCCGCGCCAATCGGTCAAAGAATGGGGAGTTATATTCGCGGGCGAGTGTTAGTTTCGGGCATTTTAGGGATATTTATTACCACAGGTTTGAGCATTTTGGGAATGCCGGAATTTGCTTTAGGCTTGGGAGCGATCGCAGGTGTTACCAACTTGATTCCCTTCATCGGCCCAGTGTTAGGAGCAGTACCAGCATTAATCGTAGCATTAGCTAAAGGTGGCTGGGTACTTTTGTGGGTATTACTGTTATTTGTAATCATCCAGAATTTAGAGACTTACGTACTCGATCCTTTGCTGGTTGGTTCATCTGTTGGGGTGCATCCTTTATATCAATTGTTGTCTGTCTTGGGAGGCGTTCAAGTATTAGGAATTATTGGAGCTGTAATTGTGCCACCTTGGTTTGCGGGAGTGGCAGCTTTGATTGAGAACTTGTATTTAAAACCGAAGCTTAGAAGCGAACATCGAGAGGCAATAGATCAGGCTAAAAATAATTCTGACTTGCCACCTCTTACACCTTCGGCGTGATAGCGGGGAAGATGGGAAGATGGGGAAATGGGGCAATAGGGAGAGGGGAATTGAAAAATTTAATTTCTATCGTTTCTATGGGCAGCGGAATCATATGCTTGAAAGTCGAGTGCGAGCTTAAGAAGTTGCAAAAAAAACACTCACCCGATCTTAATCTCGCACTATTAACTAAAGACTAGACTTGAATTGTAGCCTTCCCAAACAATTTTGAAATGTCTCTGCGTTGCCTCTGCTGTTCCCCTCTAACTCAAAATATTTATGCAATAAGTCTAATGACTGATGACTGAGGATTGATGACTAAAAACTAAGGATTAATTGCCACTTCAATGCGGCGGTTGCGCTGCCGATTAGTATCCGAACTATTGTCTACCGAAGGACGACTTTCCCCATAGCCGATCGCCACCCAATGATACTTCTGACCGAGTACACCCGACAAATACTGCACCACCGCCTGAGCCCGCGCAAACGACACATTGCGATTATCCGCCGCTTCCCCCGCGTCGTCAGTGTGGCCCGCAACCCGCACAGTTGCCCCCTCGTGATTGCTCAACTCCGCCACCAAATTGTCCAAAATCGCATTAGTACCCGCGCGCAAAGAAATGCTGCCAGTATCAAACAAAACATCGCTGGGCAGAGTCACCATCAGCCCATCCCCCCCAAACACCGGATTATTGGCATTCTGTGGGGCTGTATTCACCGTTTCAGGGTTCAGACTCGGGCTGCTGCCGATCGCCGGCAAAGCAGGAACAGGACTTGTCGCCGTTTCCGGCCCCGCCAATTCCCGCGACATCAACTGCAAACGCTTTTCCAAAGTTTCCGTCGGGCGGCTGCTGCCCAACTGACTCTCCAAAGCCGCCGTGCGACCAATCAGCGCGTTGAGTTCGCCCTGCAACTGTCTCAAATCCGACTGCAATTTCTCTCTCTGGGCAGGACTGACTGTTGACTGGGGAGTCGGTGTAGCGGTTGGTGGCGGGAGTGCCGGAATTGGCGTTGCTGGGGCGCGTTTCGGGCTGGAGGTCAAATTTTGAGTTACACGCAGCAATCTCTCTGCCAGCGGCATCTCCGTCGCGCCTGACGGATAAATTTGAGCGATCGCGATCCCCAGAACCCACGCAAAACCGCTACCCACCCCCAACAGCAGCAGTCGAAAAATCAGCGATAGTACAAGCAAACCTTTTCCCCGCGACTTGGAGACACGAGTGGGGGGGATTGAAGGTTTTTGGTTAAAAGATCGCGTCATATTTCATCCCTCTCGGTGTACATACCAGATTAATTTCGATACTATCTTACCTATCCGATTTCAAATTTGAGATTTAAGATTTGAGATTTGTCCTCCAATCTAAAATCTCAAAAAGAAACCCGGTTTCTATAAATCTGGGGTTTGGTGGCCAAGCATCGAGGCAGAAACCGGGTTTCTAGTCCGTTGCGTGCCAGCCTGAATCTGTTGGATAATTCAGTAAAACTTTTGGAAAAAAAACCGATGACTGACCCTTTAAATAGCCCTTATCCCGTTCCTTGGGAATGGATTAGTGCCACTCATGCTAAAGTGAGCTCTACTGCCGGCACAGGCCTGCGCTACTATCGCAGTCCATCCCTAGTATCAACTAACGGCCAATACGCAGCTTACAGTCGAATTGAGTTGCAAGTACAGCCGGAATTCTCCCGGTGTCGGGTTAGCAGTGTCATGTTTGTGGAAAACCTCAAAACCGGGGAACTGCAAACAGTGGCGGCTGCTTCGCCACTGGCCGAAAGTGGGATGTATGCTAGCGATGATACAGATATGTCGGGGACGATCGCCATTTTAGTGCCTGTTTCTTGGAATCAAGACGGTTCCCGCATTCTCGCCCGCGAATTTGAAGCACTTTTCAACTCTTCCGATATGTCCGACTACGGTGTCATTTGGGACAAAAATGATAATTACACTTATACCGTTGCTCCCGCTCGCAGTCTTTACACTCATGCTGTATTGTTGGGTTGGAGTCAAGTTTGTCCCGGACAAGTTCTGTTCCGCGCAGGCAATTTGGGCGATCGATCTTGGCCTCTTTGTGCAGTTGATATGACCGGCCAAACGGTAGCAGTCACCGAGGACAAACCCCTAGTTTTCGGCAGTCAAGCCAGCACAGACTGGATCGAACCTAAAACTCGTTTTTAGATATTATGGCGGCATTTTCTTGGATATGGCCCACAATTTTTCTAGTGTCAGGTCAGTCTTTTAACCAATTCATTTTGACCCTGGGGCTGATAGTTCTGGCTGTTATTTCCGGTCTAACAGCTTTTATTTTTATTCGGATTTTCCTTAATTGGTTGCAAGCGAAATTGGAGGGAAACCGCCCTTTTTTTATACGCTCGTTCACCAGAAAAACGGGCAATTCAACCGCTAATATTTCCGAACCTGAAAAGGTTTTTTTAGAACCCCGATTCGTAGAAAGTGACGGGAATTTAACTGCTACTATTTTTGGAGGCAAAAGCGATATTTCAGCAGCGCTTCAGCCGGAGATAATTTGCGATAATTCAGCATCCGTTGCCTATCTATACAAGCCGATCGCTCTTTGGCACGGGCGCTTAATTTTGCCATCACACGAACAGCGCCAGCCCTACGGTTCAGTGTTTTTTGAAGTAATAAGTGCACCCAAAAAATATAAAAACTTTATTGGCAAAACAGCATTTTTAAAATGGAGTACAAATCGCGAAGTACAGTTTTTTGTCCACGCAGTCAGTCAAGATATAAACTTCACACAACAAACTAAAAAAAGTCAAAAATCTGGCAATATCCATCCAGATAGATTAAACGGCTGGCGAAATGTCGGCCCTTTAGAAACTCTAGCAGGCACCAGACTCGAAGACAGCGTGACTGTGATGCTACGCAGGCCCGTGATTGCGATTAATTATAGCAGCAGCGATCGCCATGAACTCACAATCGATCGCGAACCAGTACAAATTATCGGACGTTTTTGCGCCTTAGTCTCAATTTTACAGCGAAAAGAACCCGACAGCGACAAATTCATTGTCCGGCATTTCAACAAAACATCTCAACAATTTGACGGCGCCGCCGAAATCATTCGGATTCCCCAAGTACAGCCAGACAAAAATGGCGTAGCGAGGTCTACCAATCACCTAATCGAACAATCGCCCTTAAATCCAGACGGCTGGTACATTTACGGCGAAAGAGACGAAGACAGTATGTTTGTAGTGGAGGCAATCGAACCCCGCAAAATTGCTCAATTAATCCCAGATGAAACACATTTCGGACTCAAAAAATCTCTCGATTATTTAAGCAGCAAAAATTGGGAAAATACACCAGCCCAAAAAGGGCAAGCAAAAAGAGTATTGTTAACCCCAAATGATGCTACAGAAAACGCTTCAATCTCTCCTTGGCAAGAAGGAGATATCGGGATAGTGATTCACAGTTTCGGGGGTATCGGCGGCAAAAAAGGCGAACGGCCACCGCTGGGAATTGTCACCGGACATTTTGCTTTCGGAGTAGCAAAAGTAGTGCGCGATCGCTTTACCAGCGAACTGCGTTTTGACATAGAATACAAACAAGTTTACGCCCACAATCCCGACGGAATTGTTGCCGGTTCCAGCAAATGGCAAAGCTACATGGGAGACTTACAGCGCGGCTGGTTGGGCGATCGCCCGGTTTGCGATATCATCTGTAAATTAGATTGCGTGTGTTGCGACTACGATTTTGACGGCATCACCTTGTCGCCTTTAACCGAATTAAACCAGCAACTAGATATCATGATGGCCCGCTACCGCAGCGGAGACGGCACCGGCGCAAGTTTAGTCACGCCAGCAACTTCTTGCGTCCAAGATTCAAGTCAGGCAATTTACGCGACAATTAAAAAAATCACTTCCGAAATAGAGTCAAATCCTCAGATTCAAGACTGGCTGAAAACCAATCCCACCGACGCACAAACCCAAAGATTTCACCAGTTAGTAGCTTTAGGAGAAAGTTTAGAAAAAGTATTAATGCCCCTCGGAATTGTCCGTCCAGATTGGCGCAAAAATTCGAGATTGGCGGGGATTGATGCAGAACTGAAAAAAACCTTTTTTGTTGGTATAGCAAACCTGATAAAAGCTGCTATTAGTTACCGAACAATGTTGCCGAGGCGCACCCAAGATGAAATCGCGAAAGTTTTATTAAAACAAGGAGCATTTTTGTGGATAATTCGCACCAATCAAGTCGGAGGATTTGACCCAGACATTGAGCCTATCGCACCGACAGGGTTTTGAATCAGCAATCGGTTTGTAGATGATTCGGCGATTGATATCAAATCCGTTGGCATCGGAATTATTCATCTCTCTCTTCCCTTTCTCTGTATCCTCTGTGTCCTCTGCGGTTTCATCATTCCGATACAACCGGAATTGATATGACAACTGACTGTTTGGACATTTGAACAATACCGATGCAACCGGAAAGGATATGAAGTCGCTACTAGAAAAACCAAGTCTGCCTCCGCCGACTAAGAGATTGAGGGAGCCTTTAATATCAAATCCGTTGGCATCGGAATTATTCATCTCTCTCTTCCCTTTCTCTGTATCCTCTGTGTCCTCTGCGGTTTCATCATTCCGATACAACCGGAATTGATATAAGCGGGACTTGGTATCAGTCAACAGTCAACAGTCAACCGTTAACAGTCAACCGTTAACCGTTAACAGTCAACAATCAACCATTACCAAGGAGTGACTTGAACTTTACCGTCTGGTGCCAAAACTACGCGGAAATCAGCCAGCGGTTCCGCAGGTGGCCTGGTGCCAACAGGTTTGTAAAGCAACTCCGACAAAGGCGTTTCGGATCGATCGACTGCTGCCGAATTCTCCGGCTTGTAACCGACAATCGCCCCGTCTGGGGCCACACTCACCCGATAAACCAACTCCGCACCAACCGGAGGCTGATTCTTGACAACTCCGTCAATTTGCTGGGAAAGTTTGCCCCTCAACAGCTCAATTGGCCCTGGATCGGTAATTGGCGCGGCGGCTGCATCAGGGCTTGCCAAACCTTCAGCAACTGGACTGGGCGTGCTTTCCGGCGAAGTGCTCGACTGCGGTGTGGCCAACGGTGAAGCGTCCGGCTGCGGCGCGGGGATCGGAGTCGGCGAAAGCGATCCAGCGTTGGGAGTTTGAGTTCCAGGCAGCAAACCATCAGCAGGGGGTGTGGGATTGGGATTAGGCGAACCCGATCCGCCCGGATTCGGCGTCCCCTGATTCTGGCCCGCAGGATTGGGCTGCGGCACCGGATCTCTCGGACGCTGGACTTCCGGCACCGGCACCAAGAAAAACGCCATCGCCGCCAAAGCCAAACTCGACACCCCCACGACAGCAGGCAAACTCCGCTTCGCCAAAGGTTCGGCAGACTTGACGTAACGCTTGGAAATTGGGGTTAATTGCAGTGACAATTCCGGCAGCGTCTGCGTATCGGCAAAAAACTGATCGATCGCCTCTACCAAGTCAAATAGCTGTACCGTCGTCAAATCAACTTTTGCCGACAGTTCTGTTTTTTGATCGATTTGGGTGGCGCTGCCTGTGGAGGCGGGTAGAACGGTCAACCGATGCACATTCCCGTCAATTCTGTGTAACTGCACCATACCCACATTCGGGCCGTAGCGATCGGGATAATGCACTCCGCTCATAAATTCTTGAGCGTAGCTGCTGACGGCCCTCACCAAGCTTTCAAAAAAGTCTCGTCCCCCGCTTAGGGGTTCGCCAAGACCTGTAACATAGCATTCAGCGCTCATTAATATGGAAAGCACCGGCCGTATATCTAACTGGCTGGCTGCCGATCCATCGCTCAACCCTTCTAGAACCAGGGTGCAATTTGGCAGACTGTACTGACGCCTAATAGTCATTTTTTATTCAACTTCTCCATCAAACAGGCTAACCCAGAAGCGCTGCATTCCGGCTGTGCCTGTACAAAATAGCAGTTTGCTCAACAAGTTCAAAGCTAGTTCGTTGAGCTTGTCGTCGGAATCGTAAGCTGCAACTAGCGATCGCTTGGGGTTCATGCGTGATCGAAAGTGAGCTCGAAAGCGTTCTAAATACTCGGCCAGCGGCAAGTGCTGGTTGAGGGGGATATTTTTCGATCGCAACTGCTGCGAATCTAGCAGCAACTGCCGAATTGTCGCGGTTAACTTGCGTGCCATATTGCAGGCGATCGCCACCAGCGCTTTTGCCTCCACCATCGTAAGGGAGCGGCGCTGCGTGTAGCGTCTCAGCGGGTTAGTATTACGCATCAGCCAAAGGGCAACCCGATTTTTGATAATTGATTCCAATTCCAGGTCCTTTGACACAGCCAGCATTTCTTCCGCACCTCCGAGATACAAGGCTTCGATCGCCAGCAACATCAAGTCAATTTGCAATCTGGCTCGGCGGGGACATCCCCCATCGGAGGGCGACAAGTCTGGCAAACTGTCTAAAATTAACGGGTTTGACTGGGTAAGCGAAGTTTCTGACGGCATTAATATCACGGCAACATCCATTCCAAACAAACTATACGGGCACGGGGGGTCTTGAGCAAGACAAATTCTCAACCAAGAACTTCTCTGGGATACTTTATTTTTATCATTTACTTTTACGTATATTTTCTAATTTAGCAGCAACCGACCGTCACAGGCGAGCTCCGGCGGCCGGAGTTCGATCGCCCACTCCCCCACCCCCGCCGCCGCTTTGTGATTCCTTGCTTCGCCAAGGGTGAAGGGAAGAGTCAATCGATTTTAGATTTTAGATTTTAGATTTTAGATTGAAGCATTGACCGCACGGATAAATTCGGGGGGCAAGTTTCATCGGATACAGGTTTTTTATTTCTGGACGGATGAATCCGGCGGCTTGTATCCTGGATGCTTTCGGTCAGAAAGCGACAAAGAATTACCCATTTCCCCTTTCTTAATTTTCTATTAGAATCAATCAATGTTCAGGCTTTTGGGGTTGCACCGCCGCTTCTCTTTGAGCCGTAAAATCAGTAGCCGCCGCCTTATCAGTTAGACTAATTTTTCCCTTGAGGGTTTCTTGCTCCACAATTCCGCGCATTTTAACAGAACTGTTTTGACCGGTTGCTGTGGAGTCGCTGCAACCAGCTAAATTAGGAACCGCACCCGACAAGTTCAATCCTTGAGTTTCCCACTTACCAAATAGAGAAGGTTTCTCTTCGGCTGTTTTTTCCCTGCCCTCCCTGCTGCCCGATCGCAAATTACCGCTCAAATAAACACCCGATTGCTCGATTGTCAATACCAAAACATCAGATTTCAGACATTCGGGCAAACTTTGAGGATCGAAGCGATAATTGCCCGCAATTGCCGGGGCCGCCTTTAAATTTGTTTCCCCATAAGCAGTTACTACTTTAAACAGCAGTGCAACTGAGCCGATCGCAACCCCATAAAATGCCAGCGATTTGAGGCTTAAATGATTCATAATCTTGGTAATTAATAATTGGGAATTGGGAATTGGGAATTGGGAATTGGGAATTGGGAATTGGGAATTGGGCAGCGGGCATTGGTATTAACTCACAAATAACCAACAGTCAACAGTCAACAGTCAACTGACTACCTTTGAGGAAGTACCGATGCCAAGTGCGATCGCACTTTAACGTAGCACCGCGCAATCAGCAGCGAAGAATGACACTGCACAGCCAATTCATCAGTATACTGTCCCAAAGTTTGGCGCTCAATTCCCCACTCCCGACTCGTACCTGCAATAGTCAAATCAGCATTAGCAGAAGCCGCCACCACTGCTTGAATTGGCTCAGCAGCCTCCACAATCGGAGTTTCAATTCGCGATCGTACCTCAACTGGTAACTGCTCCATCACTCGCTGAAAATCGTAACTGAGCTCGTTTTCAGCTTCCCCGTCAACCGCCACCCGCAGCACCGTCAAACGGCGTTCCTCACTATTAACTAACAGTCTCAGCGCCAATTCTAAACCCAAATCATCGTGAATGTTTGCCGCGTAAGGTACTAACAAGTTATTCAACCTTTCCCGGCCTCGGTCAACAAAAATTGCTACATCCACCTTAGCGTTGCTGAGAATTTGGCCGACACGTCCTCCCAAACGGTTGCTGCTAAAAGTAGGTCTGTGCCACCCTACTAAAATCAAATCCGCGCGATCTATTTCCGCAATTTGTGCCGTCTCCCTGGCTACATCATTAGTAACCCGAATGATGGGATGTACAAATTTTCGCGCCTCAGACAGTTCCAAACTATCAATCAATTCTGATAATTTCGAGCGACGTTCTTGAATAATGCGATCGGCTTCCGCAGGCGTACTTTCAAAGGCATAGTCATCATTTAATTCTATCAAACTCAGAGGATGAACCGCCGCCGACTGTAAATCCTCACCACCCATACCAGCAGCCGGCTGCGCCAGCGCTACCGCTAGTCGCAGTAAACCTTTCTGCGTGCTGGGATTGGCAACAGGTACTAAAATTCGATAAGTGGGCAGCAATTTGTTAGCAGTTTCTTCGCTGCTGTCAGCCATTTGTGAATTTTCTAATTCTGAATCCTCAGAGTTTACTTCGGAAATATCTAACCTAATTAACCGTTTTGGATAAGTCCACTCCAACAGTGGCGAAGTCATAAAAGTTGTCACTAAAGCCATGATGACTAACATCGTAAATAGCAGGGGCGAAACTACGCCCAATGAAAGACCGATATTCAGCACAATTAGTTCAGTCAAACCGCGAGTATTCATCAGCCATCCCAGGGCTGAAGCTTCGCGGTTGCTGATGCCACAAACTCTAGCAGCAACGTAAGTGCCAACGTACTTGCCGATAATTGCCACTCCCAAAACTGCGGCGCACAGCAGCCACAATTCGGGGCTGTTAAGCAAGCCGATTTGAGTCCGCAATCCGCTATAAGCAAAAAATATGGGCAGCAGAAATATGAGTACAAAGTCTTCGGTTTTTTCAGCTAATTCTCTGGTTAATCCCGCATTTTTCGGCATGGCAGCACCCAGCAAAAATGCACCGAAAATTAAATGAATGCCGATCAATTCAGTAATTAAGGCAGAAGCTAAAACTCCCATGTAAATGCCGGAGAGCACTAACTGTGTTAATCTGCCAGTGCGGTTGTAGTGTTTGGAAAGCCGCTGCAAGAACCAGCGGACTACAGTCAGCATGAAACCGATGTAAATTAAAGACTCAATAATTGTCGGCAAAGCACCGATCATCGAATTAGTACGAGTAACTGCGATCGCCACCGCTAACAAACACCACGCCGTTACGTCATCTACCGCAGCGCAAGTTAGGGCCAGTGTCCCCAATTTTGTATTCTGCAAGTTGTGTTCTGTAATAATTCTTGCCAGCACCGGAAAGGCAGTAATTGACATGGCAGCGCCCAAAAATAGGGCAAAGGCTGTAAACGAAACACTATTATTTGAAACGATGGGATACAGCAGCAATGCGAGCAAGCTTCCCAGTGAAAACGGCACTAGAATGCTGACGTGGGAAGTTAAAATCGCTATATCTAAATTGCTTTTGAGATACTTGGGATTCAGTTCCAAACCAATCAAAAACATGAAAAATATTAGCCCCACCTCAGATAGCACGTTGAGGAAGGGAACGGCTTCGGCTGGAAAAAGTGCTGTTGCTAAATCTGGTGCAACTAAGCCAAACAGAGAAGGCCCAAGCATAATTCCTGCTACAATTTCTCCAATGACTTGAGGTTGTTTTATCGCTCGAAATCCTAAACCTACAAGTCTCGAAAGTGCGATGACAATTAGAACTTCAAGCAGAACGAGAATGGGTATGGGCATGACGTTTTTAGCTTTGGGATTTTTGCGGATCGAGAGGGCAGGGTACTAAAGCTGACTGAATTGGCGATCGAAAAAAATGGATACCAGCTCGATCGAAGGTAGAACGCACAAGAGGCGCACCAACAACGTCATTGTCTCACAAGCGAACAAAGGCTTTGGCAACCTTAGTACCTGGATTTTTTGTTTTTAAGAAGCCCTTGCAAGTAACTTTAACCGCAGCGTGCGTACCCCGCACCCAACCCGCGCCCTAAATCTCACCTCCGGGTGCCAAGCCAACCCTACGGATATGAGACTGTCAGAAAAAGTAGCGCGCGCTGTGATAAACTAGAAAAGTTGTTTAAATTCGCACATCCGGGTTTTCGGGTGTTTCTAGGGCGCAAACCTTCAGAAATACGACCGGGTGGAGGATTAACCCGAATTAGGAGTTAAAAATACAATGCCAGTAGTCAGTTTGGCTCAAATGTTAGAGTCAGGGGTTCACTTCGGACACCAAACCCGTCGGTGGAACCCGAAAATGTCTCCATACATTTTTACAGAGCGCAACGGGGTTCACATCATCGACCTCGTGCAAACCGCTCAGCTTATGGAAGACGCCTACGAGTACATGAGAGTTGCCTCAGAAAAAGGCAAAAAGTTTTTGTTCGTGGGTACGAAGCGCCAAGCTGCCGGGATTGTAGCCCAAGAAGCTCAACGCTGCGGTGCTTATTACGTCAACCAGCGCTGGCTGGGGGGAATGCTCACCAACTGGACGACGATTAAGTCCCGCGTGGAGCGCCTCAAGGATTTGGAGCGCCGCGAGGAAATAGGCGCCCTCGATTTGCTGCCGAAAAAAGAAGCTTCGGTACTGCGCCGAGAAATGGCAAAACTCCAGAAATACCTGGGCGGGATTAAATCTATGCGGAAGATTCCCGACGGAGTGGTGCTGGTAGACCAACGCCGCGAGTATAATGCGGTGTTGGAATGCCAAAAGTTGGGAATTCCGATCGTCTCTCTGTTGGATACCAACTGCGACCCGGATTTGGTTGACATTGCGATTCCGGCGAATGACGATGCTATTCGATCGATCAAGCTGATTGTCGGCAAGTTGGCTGATGCCATCTACGAAGGTCGTCACGGTCAGCAGGGCGGCGACTCTGAGGAAGACTACGACTACGAAGGTGGCTACGAAGGCGCTGAATATGATGTCGAAATCGAAGAATTGGATGACCCCGATTATGTAGATCCCGACGACGCCGCTGAAGCCGAGGGCGAAGAAACCGAGAGCTAGTATTGCCCTCGGAATCTGACACCAGGAAATTAAAAATTAAAGATTGAAAATTAAAAATAATTATTATTATTATTTTTAGTTGGATATTTTTAATTTTTAATTGTACATAAGCTGGTCTGCATTTAAATTGTATGTCAAAAAAGATTAAAGTCTTGTGGGGTGGGCGTCCCGGCCGCCCTGAATATACAATTTAAATGGGCGACTGCTTAGCACGAGTCTAAGTCATTAGTAGATATCTGGCAAAAGCATTCATTGTGTGAGGGCCAGAATTAATTCTGGCGCTACACCTACAAAGTCGGTACTAATATCCACTGGGTATTTCTTCACTTTGGTCTAATCATTAACATTAAAATTAGTGACTAATGACTGATGACTAATGACTGATGACTAATGACTAATAACTAATTTTGATTGGGAACTTAAAGAAGATGGCGGACATATCTGCAAAACTTGTTAAAGAACTGCGCGAAAAAACTGGCGCGGGCATGATGGACTGCAAAAAAGCCCTCGTTGAAAACGAAGGCAATATGGAAACATCCATCGAGTGGCTGCGGAAAAAAGGTCTGGCTTCGGCAGGTAAAAAAGGTGGACGAGTTGCCTCAGAAGGACTTGTAGGTAGCTACATTCACACGGGCGGCCGCGTGGGAGTGCTGGTGGAAGTTAACTGCGAAACAGATTTTGTGGCACGCCGCGAAGAATTCCAAAAGTTGGTGCGGGATATTGCGATGCAAATTGCAGCTTGCCCAAATGTGGAATACGTGAAAGTTGAAGATATCCCCGCCGAAGTTGTCGAAAGAGAAAAGGCAATTGAAATGGGCAAAGATGACTTGGGCAATAAGCCGGAGAACATCAAAGAAAAGATTGTTCTAGGGCGAATTGAGAAGCGCATGAAAGAGTTATCTTTGATGGATCAGCCTTTTATTAAAGATCAGAATATCTCGGTGGAAGAGTTGGTGAAACAAACGATCGCCCAAATTGGAGAAAATGTCCAAGTGCGCCGATTCGTGCGTTTTGTCTTGGGCGAAGGCATTGAAAAGGTAGAAGCTAACTTTGCCGATGAAGTGGCAGCCCAAATGGGTGTTCAATAATCCCAATTAAGATTGAGAATTAAAAATTAAAAATGTGAAAAATCAATTTTTTGCATTTTTAATTTTTAATTTTTATAGGACTTATGGACAGACTATATTTGTAGTGTGGGCACTGCAAACCTTACTACTACAGATATCGTAAAAATGGAAAACTTGCGTAACTCCTATTTTAATTTTATACGAGAGATATGGTGCGACCAAGAGAGAGAATAGAGCAAGATTTGGCAGGACTCGAAGAGGCTTTAGCAGCCTTGAAGTTGGAGTTTAGCAGTACCTACGAAGGTTATTTAACTGCGTTGGGACAAGCGGTGCGGCAGCAGTTAATTTTGGCTTGCTATCACCTTTGCACTCAAGCAGTACCGGAGTCGTTTCTCAAGTTGTCCTTCGAGGCGAGACAAAAAATGCAGCAGTCTGTAAGGGCTTTGGCTGCGGCGTCGGAGGACAAATTGCGATCGCTGGTGACTGAATCACAAGCAGATGAAGAAATAGAGGAAGAGGAAGAAGAAGAAGAAGAAGAAGAAGAAGAAGAAGAAGAGGAAGAAGAAGAGGAAGAAGAAGACGACTTCGATGAAGAGGAAGAGGAAGAAGAAGAAGAGGAAGACAAAGCAGACGACAAGGAAGAAGACGAAAAGGAAAAAAACCAAGTTTCGGCCATTAACTATCTATTTTCATTGGCAAATTATCAATTGCCAAACGCCAATTCCCCTGAAAGTTTGGCACGCTGGCAAAATAGTATTGAAAAGTCGATCGCCCATATACTCAAGCTGCTTTCTCGCGACACCAACCGCTTGCTGCAAGAGTCGGGAATCTTGCCGAGTCAATTACCAGAACCAGTTCTCGAAGCTGCTTCTGCTGCTGAATCCTCCGGCGATAGTGTTGCCGGGCCGCCGAACTTATTAAACTTAATCATTGAAACCGATGCCTCATCAGCATCGCGAAAATTGGCTGCAACCTTTGGTAGTAGGGCCCTGCACATTACAGCGATTAAACTGCGGCTATCGGAAATAGAGTTTGCCGATGCGGGAACCTCGGCTTGGCGCCAGCAAATTCGTAACCTGTCTGTAAAATTGAACTCGCTGGGCCGCGATTACCAGAAAAAGCAGCGGGAACTCGCTGTGGTGGAGGCTGAGTCGGCTTGGCGATCGAGTTGGTTTGAAGATTAGTCAGTTGTCAGTTGTCAGTTGGCAGTTGTCAGTTGTCAGTTGGCAGTTGTCAGTTGTCAGTTGATAATTGTCAGTTGTCAGTTGTCAGTTGTCAGTTGACAGTTGTCAGTTGTCGGGAATTCTTGAGCTATGATTAATAACTAATGACTAACGACTAATGACTAACGACTAATGACTAATGACCAATGACCAATGACTAATGACTAATAACTAATGACTGATGACTAATAATCAACCCGAATGGCAGCGATTGCAAAAAGCTCTTTCAGTAGAAGCCGATCGCGGATTTAACGACATCCAAGGCAGTCAATACCGCTTCAGCGAGTTTCTGGGCCTGAGTTTGAGACAGTTGGCAGGTTCTGTGGCTGCTTCGGCGCGCGATCGAGCCAGACAACTAGCCACTGAATTTGACATCTATCCTCAGAAAGATCTCGAACAGCGCCAACATTCGATCGCCATTACGGTCAGTTTTTTGAGGCAAATGGAGCAAGTTTGGGAACAAGAAAGTCGCCACCAGCAAGAACAAGTAGCACAAGTCAGACCCGCAAACGCTAACGCTTCTGAACCAACCGCCCCAACACTTTCCGTTCCCCGAACAGTACCCCTGAGTACAGCCCCCCCACCGCCCAGCCTGACTCTCGACCAACAGTTAACCCGCGTCACCGGCATCGGCCCCGCCAACGGCAACCGCTTGCTAAAACTGGGTTTATACACTGTATATGACTTGCTTTACTACTATCCCCGCAACCACATCGACTATGCAAAGCAAGTACAAATTCGCGAGCTAATAGCCGGGGAAACTGTCACCTTAATTGCCGAAGTAAAGCGCTGTAATTGCTTTTCTAGCCCGAAGAATAAGAAGTTAACCATATTAGAAGTAATTTTAAAAGACCGCACCGGAGAGATAAAAATTAGTCGTTTTTTTGCAGGCCCTCGCTACAGTAATCGCGGCTGGCAAGAATTTAAAAAGCGCGAGTATTGTACAGGTGCGGTGCTGGCAGCTTCCGGGTTGGTGAAGCAAGGTAAATATGGAATTACTTTAGAAAATCCTGAATTAGAAGTATTAGACGACTCCGGCGGTGCGATCGAATCAATGAAAGTCGGCCGCCTGATACCAGTTTATCCGCTGACGGAGGGAGTGGATGCTGGTTCGGTGAGGCGATCGATTTTGGCTGCAATGCCGGCGGCAAAAATGTTGCCAGAATCGTTACCGGAAGATTTGCGCGAGCGTTACGGTTTAATGGGTTTAGCCGATGCCGTGACTAATATTCACTTTCCGCTCGATCGAGATTGTTTGGCCGCCGCCCGCCGCCGCTTAGTTTTTGACGAATTTTTCTACCTGCAATTAGGACTTTTAAAGCGCCGCCAAACCCAAAGAAAAGCTCAAGCGAGTGCAGTCATCATTCCTAGCGGTAAATTGATCGAACATTTTTATGAAATATTGCCTTTTGCGTTGACTAATGCTCAGGAAAGAGTAATTAACGACATCCTCAACGATTTAGCTTCGTCGCAACCGATGAACAGATTAGTGCAAGGCGATGTCGGCGCCGGCAAAACCGTAGTCGCCGTAGTGGCAATGCTAGCAGCAATTCAATCCGGCTATCAAGCAGCTTTAATGGCACCGACAGAAGTTTTAGCAGAACAGCATTACCGCAAATTGGTAGGTTGGTTTAACTTAATGCACTTGTCTGTTGAACTGTTAACAGGTTCGACAAAAATAGCCAAGCGCCGCGAAATTCACAACCAGTTAGAAACCGGAGAATTGCCTGTTTTAGTGGGAACTCACGCGCTGATTCAAGATACGGTAAATTTCCATAAATTGGGTTTGGCGGTAATTGACGAACAGCACAGATTCGGTGTGCACCAGCGCGCTAAATTGCAGCAAAAAGGCGAAGCTCCCCACGTTTTGACGATGACGGCAACTCCCATTCCCCGGACGCTGGCGCTGACGCTGCACGGGGATTTAGATGTAAGTCAAATTGATGAACTTCCCCCCGGCAGGCAGGCGATTCAAACCACTGTACTGTCGGCCAAAGAACGCATTCAAGCTTACGATTTGATTCGGCGGGAAGTGGCGAGCGGGCGTCAAGTTTATGTGGTGCTGCCGCTGGTGGAGGAGTCGGAAAAGTTGGATGTGCGATCGGCAATTGAGGAAAAAGAAAAACTTGAAAAAAGTGTATTTCCTGAGTTTAAGGTGGGTTTGCTGCACGGTAGAATGAGCAGTGCTGACAAAGATGAAGCAATTTCTAAGTTTCGAGACAAAGAAACTGATATTTTAGTATCTACTACTGTCGTCGAAGTGGGAGTAGACGTGCCGAATGCCACGGTAATGCTAATTGAAAATTCTGAGCGTTTTGGACTGTCGCAACTGCACCAGTTGCGGGGTAGAGTTGGTCGGGGCAGCAACCGTTCTTATTGTTTGTTAATGCCCGGTTCCAAAACGGCGGAAGCCATGCAGAGAATGAAGGTTTTAGAACAATCTCAAGATGGCTTTTTTATTGCGGAAATGGACATGAGATTGCGCGGACCCGGCCAAGTTTTGGGAACTAGGCAGTCGGGTTTGCCTGATTTTGCTTTGGCGAGTTTGGTGGAGGATCAAGAGGTTTTGGAGTTGGCGAGGGCGGCGGCTCAAATGGTAATTGAGAATGATGAAAGTTTGAATCAGTGGCCGGTGGTGCGGGATGAATTGGAGCGGAGATATCAGCGGATGATGAGTGGGTCGATTTTGACTTAGATATTTCTGGACGCAGCAACGGTGTTTTTAATAATATTTTGTATGGTCGGGTTAAGCGAATATCTATCAAAGCCGGCAGTTTATTGCTGCACTCACGCACCCTCTCCCCATAGGCTGATTTATTTGCACCTACCTATTTAATGTCAGAAAGCGGGTTTCTTGCCACAAAGTCACGTAAAATATTAGGGTTTTTGTCAGGAAAACCCGCTTTATACCGTTTTGCTGACAATGGTGCAAAATATCAAGTTGAGCGAAGCGTCAAAAACACGAATTTGTTGGGTACGCCTGCCTCAACCCAACCTACTTTCTGAACCCAACCTAACTTTCACAGAAAATTTTTCCCTTGGTCTAGGGTATTTTTATGAATTGTAAGGATTCCCGTACTGATTAAACCAAAAATCCTTCGCAGGAATGACGGGAAAGTGTCAAAATTAAGATAGTTCTGCCAGAAACAGGGGAAAGGAAATCTAGCCTGTACTGGCGCCTAAGGCAACATTGATTCCTCGCTGGTTACGCTTGCAGGTGGTCGCCGACGGTTCGTCGAATTTAATCTCAACAGTAATTATGAAAGATCTCACTCGTTATCGAAATATTGGCATCTTCGCCCACGTAGATGCTGGCAAGACCACCACAACAGAAAGAATCCTGAAACTGACAGGTAAAATCCACAAAATTGGTGAAGTTCACGAAGGCGCGGCGACTACTGACTTCATGGAACAGGAGCAAGAGCGCGGTATTACGATTCAATCCGCTGCTACCACCTGCTTCTGGAACGAGCATCAGCTCAACATCATTGATACTCCGGGACACGTCGATTTTACGATCGAGGTTTACCGTTCTTTGAAGGTTCTCGATGGTGGCATTGGTGTGTTCTGCGGTTCGGGTGGAGTTGAACCGCAATCTGAAACCAACTGGCGCTACGCTAACGATTCCAAAGTCGCTCGCGTCATCTACATCAATAAGCTCGATCGCACCGGAGCAGATTTTTACCGCGTTGTCAAGCAAGTTGATAAAATCCTCGGAGCTAAACCGATGGTGATGGTATTGCCGATCGGCATAGAAGAAAAGTTTTGCGGCGTAGTCGATTTGCTGACCCGCAAAGCCTGGATCTGGGATGATTCCGGCGATCCCATGAACTATCAAATTAAAGATGTCCCCGCCGATATGGTCGATGATGTCGAAACTTGGCGCGAACAGTTGATCGAACTGGCAGTAGAGCAAGACGACGCTCTGATGGAACAATATCTCGAAGGCAATGAACCGAGTATTGATGACCTCAAGCGCTGTATTCGCAAAGGTACTCGCGATCGGGCATTTTTCCCCACCTACTGCGGCTCATCGTTTAAAAACAAAGGCGTGCAGTTGGTTCTCGATGCCGTAGTGGACTACCTGCCAAACCCGATGGAAGTCACACCACAGCCAGAAGTCGATCTCGATGGAAATGAGACCGGCGAATTTGCCCTTGTCGATCCCAATCGGCCATTGCGGGCACTGGCGTTTAAGATCATGGACGATCGCTACGGTGCTTTAACCTTCACGCGCCTGTACTCCGGTAAGTTGTCCAAGGGCGACACCGTACTCAACACCGCCACAGGCAAAACCGAGCGCATCAGCCGTTTGGTGGAAATGCACGCCAACTCGCGCGAAGAAATTGAATCTGCCCAAGCAGGGGACATTGTGGCGATCGTCGGTATGAAAAACGTCCGCACCGGACACACCATCTGCGACCCCAAAAATCCCGCCACCCTAGAGCCGATGGTATTCCCAGATCCCGTTATTTCGATTTCGGTCAAACCGAAACAAAAAGGCGGCGAAGAAAAAATGGGAGCAGCCCTCACCAAAATGGTGCAAGAAGACCCATCCTTCCACATGGTGACGGATCTAGAAAGCGGCGAAATGATTCTCAAGGGGATGGGCGAGTTACACCTCGACATCAAAGTAGACATTCTCAAGCGCACCCACGGCATCGAAGTAGAAGTCGGCGAACCACAAGTGGCTTACCGCGAGTCGATTACCAAGCGCCTCGAAGACGAATACACCCACAAAAAGCAATCAGGTGGTTCCGGTCAATTTGCCAAAATCGGCTATGTGATCGAGCCTGGTGAGCCTGGAAGCGGCTTCCAGTTTGAGTCCAAAGTGACTGGTGGTAGCGTACCGAGAGAATATTGGCCAGCGGTCGAAAAAGGCTTTGAAAGCTGCATCGACAAAGGCGTCTTGGCCGGATTCCCCTGCCTAGACTTGAAATTCACGCTTCTAGAAGGCGGTTTCCACCCCGTTGACTCCTCAGCAATGGCCTTTGAAATTGCTGCCAAAGCGGCCTATCGGCAGTCTCTGCCTAAAGCCGCGCCTCAGTTGCTCGAACCGATTATGAATGTCGATGTATTCACTCCAGATGATTACATGGGCGACGTGATCGGCGACCTCAACCGCCGCCGGGGGATGATGAAATCTCAGGAAACAAGCCAAACAGGAGCACGGATCAAGGCCGATGTGCCGTTGAGCGAAATGTTTGGTTACATTAGCGATTTGCGTACTATGACATCTGGCCGCGGTCAGTTTTCCATGTCCTTCTCGCACTATGCTCCTTGTCCGAATAACATCGCTGAAGAAGTGATTAAGGCGGCAAAAGAGCGTCAAGCTGCGAAGTAATGTATTTGACTCCTGGTAGGTGCTATCTGGAGTCAAACAGAAAAATTAGATCCCCGCTTTTTGAAGAAATCGGGGATCTAATTTTTGTAAACTATCGGTTAGAATAAGTCAACAAAACATATTAGATAGTAGAACCACGAGCAGACTTCAACAACATCTGGATTTCTTCAAGACTAAATGGTGGTGAACGACGATGAATCATAGCGTGACAATTTGGGCAAACAGGACGCAAATCTTTTATAGGATCAATTTCATACTCTTCTGCAATTTCTGAAAGGGGTCTTAGATGATGAACATGAATGAAACCTTTTCCCAGTTGCCCAAAAGTTTTGCCAAAATCGAAATCACAAATATAGCAACTTGAACCGTAATAATCAATACATTTTTGCCGAGCTTTAGGCTCTCGTTCATAGGCATTGACTGAAACTTGCCGTACTGCCCCTTCACGAAATGTTTGTACTGCATCTACTTCATCAGGAAAGAATCTAGTAGTAGTTACAGATTCCTGCACCTGAAGCGGATTTTGCCAATCCAACAAACATTTTAGGTATTTTTCAAAAAGCGGATTTTGCCAATCCCTCAAACATTTTAGATATTCTTCAAAACGGTCTTCCTCACCAAGATACACATTTATTGCAGCACGAAAGATAGCAAAGAGTTCGACAAAGTTATCAATCACTGGCTGAGCTGCATCTAGGTCTTTAATAGGAAGAACTAGGGATGGACTCTGAATATAAGGGGAGCATCCCGGTTTTGTAAAAGTGCTATCCAGAGAGGATAATAGGTAGAGCGTCAACAGAAGCGTGAACTGCAT